>CALAHA010000199.1 GCA_937891565.1 uncultured Ilumatobacter sp.
CCCTGACGCCTGGCGAGATCGAGGACCGCTATTCCGGCACGCCGCTCACAGAGAAGAACGTGACAAAGCAGGTGCAGCATGCAAAAGCCGCTGTTGCCGGCCATCCGATCGTGACGGCGAGCTGGGACCCCGGGTCGATTCCACGCGGCGACATCGAGATCGATCTCGACCTCGAAAACGCAGACTTCGTGTACCTGTGGGGCGCACGGATCACCCGAGTTCCGTCGTCATGGCCAGAGGAAACCGGCGCCTACGTCCCGTTCGTTTCGTTCGACCCGCTCGATGCTGTCGGGGAGCGACAGCTCGTCGATGCACTGTGGGCCTGGCTCCACGAACTTCGTCAGCGCGCCGCGGCCGAAGGTCTCATGCTGCGCGTGTATTCGTACAGCGCAATCGAGGCCACCAAGCTTCGCCAGATCGGACAGTCCAGCGAGATCAACGACTTCTTGGCGTCCGATCAGTGGGTTGATCTGCTGCCACTCATGCGTGCCAAATTCTGGACCAACGACGGCCACGGACTCAAGGTGATAGCGCGAGCCTCGGGCTTCGAATGGCGCGACGAAGATCCTGGCGGCTACTCCAGCATCGGCTGGTACCACGACGCGCTTGGCGGAATCGACCGGGCCGTCAACGTCAATCGCATTCTCCAATACAACGAAGACGACTGCGCAGCGACTGCCGCCCTGCGCTGAGCGGACAAGCTGACTCCTGTATCAACTCCTGTATCAACTCCTGTATCAACTCCTGTATCTGAGTCAAGCCAGGGCGATGCGACTCAGTGACCGGTCATTGGCGGGGGCGCATCGGTCGCAGGTTGCGATGCATCTGGCGGCCTGAGAGTTCCGTCGGGTCGCAGGCCAGCCTCGTCGGCCATCTTCTGCGCCTGAGTAAGTAGCTCTTCGGCTGCGTGAGCCAGGCCAGCCATTGCCGTTGCGGCCTTGGCTTGCGCCTCGGCGCGACGAACCTCGGCCTCTTGCTTGCTCATTGGCTCGGAGTCGGAGTGATTCCCAGAAACGGCATCGGGGCGGTCGTTGTGATTGTTGGCGCCACTCCCGGCGGAATATTTCCGAGCGGCTTCCTCAGCCTTCTTGCTGAAATTCGTCGTCTTGCCACCCGAGGCTTTGTCGATCTTCTGGGTCGCCTTGCCGACGACATCGCCGACCTTGTGACGATTCTTCTCGATCAGTTCCTTCGCCTTGTGAAGGTTCCGTGCGTTGAGCAATCCCATAGGGCCACGATACCGAACACGTACGACAGTGTCTGTCGATTCGGCGAGGCTCGTCCCCCGCTTACAGGAGCCGCCTACGCCAACTGCTAACAACGCATGATGGGGAACATCGCTGACGACACACAATGGCTCGACGCAACGGCTCAGGCTGACTTGGTTGCCCGGGGCGAAGTCTCTGCACGCGAACTCGTTGATGGAGCGATCGAACGCATTGAGCGCTCGGATCACGCGATCAACGCCGTCGTCTTGAAGTGGTACGACCGGGCACGTGAACAGGCCGACGTCATCGACAGCAGTGGTGCCGCCACAGCCCCAGCCGGCGCTGGCAGTGGCGACCGCCCAAACTTCCTCGGCGTGCCGTTCATGTTGAAGGACCTGTGGGCCCCCGAGGCCGGTATGCCAATGACCAACGGCAATGCTGCTCTCGCCGCAGCACCTCCGGTCGCAACGTACGACATGACGTTGGTGACGCGCTTTCGCGACGCTGGGTTGATCAACGTTGGGCGCACCAACAGCCCCGAGCTGGGCAGCCTGCCAGTCACTGAGCCAATCGCTCACGGCCCCACTCGCAACCCGTGGAACATCAGCCGCACCCCGGGCGGCTCAAGCGGCGGCGCTGCTGCCGCAGTCGCTGCTGGCATGGTCCCGATGGCACACGCGAGCGATGGCGGCGGTTCAATCCGTATCCCTGCCGCTGCCAGTGGCCTCGTGGGGCTCAAGCCGTCACAGGGCCGAATCACCAATGGCCCTGATCGTGACGAGGCCGGCCTCAGCGTCAGCCTCGTCGTGAGCCGCTCGGTGCGCGACACCGCCCGAATCCTTGACGCTGTTCACGGCCCGGGCGTCGGCGACACGGTGATCGCTGCACCCCCAACTCGCCCGTACGAAGACGAACTCGGAAGCGACCCCGGCCGTCTGCGTATCGGACTGCTCGATACACACCCGCTCGGCGGCTTCCTCCACGATGACTGTGTCGCAGCGGTCAGATCTGCCGCCTCGATGTTGGAGGGTCTTGGACACGATGTTCTGCTCGGCCATCCCGCTGCGCTTGACGATCCTTCCTTCACGCCCCGCTTCATGGCCATGTGGGCAACGAACATGGCGCTCGGCATCAAGACAATGGAATCGTGGATCGGTCGCGAGATGACCGCAGCTGATATCGAGCCAGTCAACTGGGCCCAGGCCCAGTGGGCAAAGAACGTCTCCGGCGTCGAGTACGGGTCAGCGCTCGGCGCCGTTGTCGAGTACCGGCGCAAGGTGCAGAGTTGGTGGACCGACGGCTGGGACCTGTTGATCACTCCGACCCTCAGCGAGCCCCCCGTCGAAATCGGCGAGCACGATGCGACCGACGATGATCCAATGGCCGGCATGAAGCGTGCAGCACGCTTCATCGGCTTCACCCCGCCGTACAACGCAAGCGGCCAGCCCGCAATCAGCCTGCCGCTCCACTGGAACGACGAAGGCCTCCCGATCGGTGTCCAGATCGTCGCCGCCTACGGCCGCGAGGACCTGCTCCTCGCCGTAGCCAGCCAACTTGAATCGGCGCACCCCTGGGCCCAGCGCCGCCCCACTCTTGCCTCGCTCGTCACACCAGTTCTGACGGTTCCGTCACACCGAGGTCAGACCAAAGTGTGACATCGGCACGACAACGTAAATTGCACACACTCACTTCGACGACTTTCCGCAATCAGCCTTGACTGCCTCGCCGATGATCTGGTGACGCACCCAGAGCGCGGCACGGCCACGATCGACTTCCGTGACCTCAATCGACTCGAAAGGCCCGGCTTCGAGCAGTGACGCTGTGTTGCGCGTGATCTCGCAACCGTTGAACATCCAGCGGTGCGGGCGCACAAGCACCTTCTGCACCGTGCGGTTGCGATGCCCGTCGGGCGACTCGACATGCTCGACGAAGAAGTACGTGCCCCCTGGCTTGAGTATCCGGTGCGCTTCTCGGACAACCTGAGCCGGATCGTCGACACCGCAGAGCAGCAGCGTGCCGACGACGCCGTCGACGGATGCATCTTCGACGTCGATTGATTCGCCGCGCAGTGTGCGAATCTCAAGATCGACACCGTGCTCGTCGGCCTTGGCGCGAAGCGGGTCGTGCATCACTGGGTTCGGCTCGATCGCAATGACCTTGACCCCCGAGGCGTAGTAGCGCATGTTCACGCCGGTGCCGGGGCCAAGTTCGACCACGGTGCCAGACATTGCACCGATTGCCTCTTGCTTGCGTTCACCGTAAATTCGGTGGCTGTCCTCGGCGCCGGAATCGAGCAACTTCGCCTCGATCTTCGAACGCCACTTCTGCTTGGTCAGGTCCGGCATCGCCGGATCTTGTCACACCGAGGTCAGACCTCGGTGTGACAGAAGCGAGACAGAAAGCGGGACGGCGTATCAGGTGAGGAGGGTGCGGCCTTGACGCTTACGGGCCCAGTTACGGAGCGGAGTGCGCACCGATTCGAGGCCAAGGTAAAACGACGGGAAGCAAATCAGCACGAGGATCGTCGAGCTGACGAGGCCGCCCATCAGGGTGAAGCCGAGCGACTCCCAGAACGGGTCGCTGAGCGCGAGGGGAAGCAGACCGACGACGGTGGTGATCGTTGTCGTGATCAGCGGACGGAAACGCGAGGTGACTGCCGCCTGGATTGCTTCGCCAGCCGAGGCCCCGGCACGGCGCTGTTGGTTTGCCGAGTCGACGAGCAGGATCGTGTTGTTGACCGCCACACCGATCAGGGCAATGAACCCCACGCCCGAGAGAAACGATTGCGGGTTGTCGGTCAGCTTCAGAACACCGAAGACACCGAGGAAGCTCAGCGGGATCGCCAGGAAGATCAGCAGCGCCTGTGCAACCGAACGGAACTGCACGGCAATCAGCACCAGCATGAGACCGAGGGCGATGATGCCCGCTGTGATCAGGCCGGCGAAGTCGTCCTGATTGTCAGACTCAAGGCCGAAGTCGAACGTGACCGCTTCTGGTGCAAGGCCGCGTGACTCAATGTCCGAGGCAGGGAAGTCGGCCTCGACGAGCAGTTGCGTGTCGGTCAAGATCCCCGAAACACCCTGCTCTTCGTCGTACTTTGCTCGCACTTCAATGATGCGCCGACCGTCGACACGGTCGATCTCGCCATCTGTCGACACGATTGCATCGGTCACGGTGACCGTAGCGCCTCCCGACTCGAATGAGCGGCCGAACAGGTTGTCGCGGATGTCTTCAGCGAGCTGCTGCCCCGCTGCGACCGCAGCTGCATTAGACACTTCGATCTGCGTGGCAAACGGGAACTCAAGGAGTGGCGGACCGTTCTCGAGCTGGCCAACTGTCAGTCGAAGGCCAGGGTTGGCATCGGCAATCGCAGCGAATTGCACCTCGATCTCGTCGACGAAGACCGGGGCCTTCGTGTCGCGTGATCCAATCGGCGTGAG
>CALAHA010000200.1 GCA_937891565.1 uncultured Ilumatobacter sp.
GGTACCTTCACGAGCTCGTGACACCCGAAAATGGCATGCGTAAGGGAATGGTCGGGGTGCACGCCGCGTTTACGTGTTCCGATGACTTGCTTGTGGCGGCAGCTGCTTTGGCAGAAAAGCATGGTGTCGGCGTGCACATCCACGTTGCCGAGGGACCGGACGACATCGGCGTTGAGGATCGCATTCGCGAACTGACGCATGACAATTGGATGCTTATCCACGGCGTCCACCTGCCCGACGATCACCGCTTGCGTGGAACGATTGTGCATAACCCTCGTTCGAACATGAATAACTCGGTCGGCTACGCCAACCCTGCCCGATTCAGTAACCCGATCGCGCTCGGAACTGACGGCATCGGCGCCAACATGCTCGCCGAATTCCAATTGGCGTACGTCAAGCAGCGCGATCACGATGTCGAGGCGAGCCCGGATGCGGCCTGGTCGTGGCTGGAGGGCGGCTGGGAGCTCTTCCCTGAGGCGCGCAACGATCGAGTCACCTGGTCGTACGGGACAATCGAGCCCTGGCACGTCGCGTTTACTCCAACGATTCGTGCGATTGACGTCGACATCGATGGTCAGCCTGTGTTGCGTGACGGTGTTGCCACTCGCGTCGACGCCGACGAGATCCGTGCCAAGGCCGCCGAGCAGGCAGTTCGCCTCCATACCGCGCTCGAAGCTTGAACGAACAGTTGCACGCGTTGGCGCTGTGTCATGACCAACGCTCTACGATCGCCCATGTGGTCGAACCGCACCCGCTGATCGCTGCGTTGCAGCCGCTTCTCGATGCCACGGGCGCGCAGTCGGTTCGGCCCGGTGACGTCGACGGGTCCGACGTGCCGCTGGTCTGGGGTGGCAACGTCGTCGGTGGTGCCCGGCTCCCGCCGATCCACGGATCGCTCGATCGAATTATCGCCCGTGTCGAAGCGGAGATGCATGCACCGCTTCCGACGCTGAGCCGACTCGAAAAGCAGCAGGCGATCAGGCGTCTCGACGAGCTTGGGGCGTTCGTGTTGCGGCGAGCGGTCGAAGATGTGTCTGAGGCCGTCGGCATCAGCCGGATCACCGTGTACAGCTATCTCAACGCCCTCCACCGCTGATCGAGCTTTCGATTTTGATCCTCCGCTCTTGAACACGGGGGATCACGTGGGAACACTCGGACAGCAAGCGGAGATTGCACTCATGTCTTTACGGTTTGTAAAGTGCTGGCATGGCTCATGACGCTCCGCCGCTCACACCAATGTCGCTGAGCATGCTGCTCGGCCGCATCGGCCACGAATGGGAGACGCGCAAGCGCATCTTTGACCTGCCGACGGCGCGCTTTTGGAAGCCCGACCCCGACGTCGATTTGTCATTCGAGTTTCTCGGTCGGCCAGCAGCAACGCCGGTCGGCCCAGCTGCAGGACCGCACAGCCAGATGGCTCAAAACATCGTGCTGTCGTGGCTCGGCGGGTCGCGGCTCTTCGAGTTAAAGACCGTCCAAGTGCTCGACGAACTTGAGATAGCACGCCCCTGCATCGACATGCAGACCGTCGGCTACAACATCGAGTGGAGTCAAGAATTGTTGATTGCGCAAAGTGTCGAGGAGTACACCAAGGCATGGATGATCATCGAGATCCTCCGCAACTGGGAACCGCTCCGCGAATTCGTCGGACATCCAGAGACGGGCGACGCTGGCCCCCACGTTTTCGATATGTCGGTCGGGTACGACCTTGCCGGAATTCAGACGCCGAAGGTCGCCGGGTTCATCGACGCGATGCGCGATGCCTCAGCCGAAATCGAACGGCTCCGCCCCGAGATTGCTGCTGATCCGAGCGGCGTGTTCACACAATTTGCCGAGCTCGAATTCTCCCCGACGATCTCTGACACGGTCACGCTGTCGACCTTTCATGGCTGCCCGCCGGATGAGATCGAGCAAATCACCAAGCACCTCATTGACGCCCACGACCTCGACATGATCGTCAAGCTCAACCCGACGTTGCTTGGCCCGGACCGCGTCGACGAGATCGTGCACGCCGAACTCGGCTACGCCGACGTCAAGCTCGTCCCGAAGGCATTCGAAGAGGACCTCCAACTCGACCGGGCGATCTCGTTGATTGGCGAACTCAATACGTACGCGAAAGATCGTGGCCACCGGTTTGGGATCAAGCTGACGAACACGCTCGTCGTCGACAACCACAAACAGTGGATGCCCGACCAGACGATGTACCTCTCGGGTCCACCGTTGCACGTGCTGGCCACAGCGGTACTCGACATGCTCGCCGATGCTCTGCCCGGTCAACTGATGATCCCTGGTCACGACGGCGACATCATGGTCAGCTTCTCGGCTGGTATCGACAAGGAGAACTTGGCCAATGCCGTGG
>CALAHA010000201.1 GCA_937891565.1 uncultured Ilumatobacter sp.
GGCAAGCCGATCGGCATCGTCGAGTTCGAGATGGACCTCACAAAAGACAACTGGCGCTACTTCGCGTCTGCCTGTCGCTTCCTCGAAGGCAAGGCTGCTGGCGAGTACCTCGAGGGGTACACGTCGATGATTCGCCGCGATCCAATCGGGGTCATTGGCTCGATCACCCCATGGAACTATCCCCTCAATATGGCCACATGGAAGCTCGGTCCCGCACTCGCCGCTGGCAACACGGTCGTGCTCAAGCCCTCGGAGCTCACGCCATACACCGCGCTGCGTTTCGCTGAGCTGACAGCCGACGTGCTCCCGCCGGGCGTCGTGAATGTGGTGTGCGGCCAAGGCGGCACCACGGGCGTGGCACTCACCGAGCACCCCGGTATCGCCATGGTGTCGATTACCGGCAGCGTTGGCGCAGGCAAGTCGGTCGCTCGGTCATCGGCCGAGACGCTCAAGCGGGTCCACCTCGAACTCGGCGGCAAAGCGCCAGTCATCATCTTCGACGATGCCGATGTCGATGCCGCCGTCGAAATGCTCCAGGGCATGGCGTTCTACAACTCGGGGCAAGATTGCACCGCCCCGTGCCGAGTGATCGCCGGGGCGAAGGTGCACGACGACTTCGTGAACAAGCTGACCGACGCGGTCGCCAAGGTGAAGATGGGGGACCCGATGTCAGCTGATACCGAGATGGGCCCGGTCATCTCGGCAGCGCACCTCGACCGTGTCGCTGGCTTCGTCGATCGCGCTCGCAACGCTGGCGCCGAGGTCACCGTTGGTGGAAACCGCGGTGCCGGCAGCGGCTATTTCTATGAGCCATCTGTGGTGATCGGATCCCCGCAAACCGCGGAAATCATCCAACAGGAGGTGTTTGGCCCGGTGGTCACCGTGCAATCAGCCGCAGACGAAGCCACCGCACTGCAAATGGCCAACGACGTCGACTATGGCCTCGCCGCAAGCGTGTGGACGAGCGACGTGGGTCGAGCAATGCGGATGAGTAAGGCGTTGCAGTTCGGATGCGTGTGGGTCAACGACCACATTCCAATCGTGTCGGAAATGCCCCACGGTGGGTTCAAGAACTCGGGCTACGGCAAAGACATGTCGATGTATGCCGTCGAGGCGTACACCGAAGTCAAGCACGTCATGATCAAGCACTAACCATGGCTGCCGACACTGCTGCATAACCGACGTGACGGCCGTGATCGCGTGACGCCGCGACTGCAGCCAAGTGACCTCCGCTTCGATCCGCCTGAGGTCAGCAAAGACATCCGCCGGGCGCTGTTGCGAGAGAACTGGGGAATCGATGGGACACTCGACCGCCTCGACGGCGAACGCGATCAAAACACACGAGTCACCACCGATGAGGGTGACGTCTTCGTGCTCAAGATCGCCAGTGCGAGCGAAGACCGTTCCGTCGCCGAATTCCAATGCGCAGCACTCGAGCACCTCGCTCGGGCCGACTCAGACCTGCTGGTCCCCCGAGTGATCGAGGCCGCGACCGGCGAGCGCATCGTCGATCTTGAATCAGACGGCGTCTCGATGTCGGCCCGGTTGCTGACGTTTCTTCCCGGCGTCACCTTCGACTCGGCGGGCGCGCTCACACCCGACGCGCTCGTTGGGGTGGGAGCATCTCAGGGTCGGCTCGCCTCGGCGTTCCGCGGATTCGAACATCCTGCCGCCACCAACTTCATGGCGTGGTCACTCGACAGCGGCATGGTTGCCAACGACGAACTCTGGACGGATCTGAGCGCCGAGGGCCGGGCCTGCGCTGCGCCGTACCGCGAACGTGTCGAGTCTGCTGCTGCCGCGCTGGCAGGCGCACGACGCCAGATCGTCCATAACGACGGACACCGGGGCAATCTTTTGCGCGCCACGCGAGACACCACCGATGTGATCGGCGTGATCGATTTCGGCGACATCGCCGAGACTGCAGTGATCGCCGATCTCGCCATCTGCGGGGCGAGTTTCGTCGATGGCCACCCAAACCAGTGCGCTGCACTGTGCTCGATTGCCGTCGGATACCACTCAGCAATGCCACTCGACATCAACGAAGTCGACCTCCTCGCCGATCTCGTGTTGACTCGTATCGTGCTCGGTCTGCTGCTCGTCGAGTACCAAGCGCGACATGCGCCGACCCATCGGCTCGCTGAGATTGTCGGTGAGCTACCGAGCTACCGAGCAAACCTCTCGCGTTGGGGCAAACTCGATCCGAGGGCAACCACCGAAGCGCTGCATCACCAACTCGACACGACGGAACGCTGATGAACGACGAAACGCGCATGAACAACGACCTTCGAACTCGACGCGCATCTGCGTTGGCCCCCTCGTACCAATTGTTCTACGACGATCCCGTGCACCTTGTCCGCGGCGAGGACGTCTGGGTCACCGATGTCGACGGGAACCGATTGCTCGACTGCTACAACAACGTGCCGTCGGTCGGCCACGCCCACCCCCGCGTCGTGGCCGCACTCGCCGGTCAGGCCGCCCAACTCAACACGCACACCCGGTATCTCCACGACGAGGTCGTGCGCCTGGCCGAACGGCTCGGCTCCATGCTCCCAGACAACCTTCAGACGTGCTACTTCGTGTGCACGGGCACCGAGGCCAACGATCTGGCCGTTGAGATCGCCCGCACGGTCACTGGCCAGCACGGCGTCGTCGTGAGTGAACACAGCTATCACGGCAACTCGTCGCTGGTGTCGCTGCTGTCGACCGACGGATATCCGGCTGAAGATCGACCCGACTGGCTCGGCGTGATCGACGCACCGAACGACTATCGCGGTCGCTTCCGCGACAATGATTCGGACCGTGCTGATTCGGACCGTGCTGGTGCTGATCTCGGCGAACGCTACGCCGACCTCCTCGCCGTCGAACTCGACACACTCAACCAGCGCGGTCACCGGCCGGCTGCGTGGCTCGTCGACCCGAGCTGGGACTCGAACGGCGTACTCGTTGCTCCCGACGGCTATGTCGAGCGATGCGCCCAACTCATCCGCGCTTCGGGCGGGCTGGTCATTGCCGACGAAGTGCAGTCAGGTTACTGCCGCCTCGGCAACGACTTCTGGGGCCACACGTCGTACGGCCTGGTGCCGGACATCGTCACGATCGGCAAGCCGATGGGTGC
>CALAHA010000202.1 GCA_937891565.1 uncultured Ilumatobacter sp.
AGATCCGAAGGCCACCGCGGAACAGTTGGTTGTAGCGATCCTGGAGCGTGGCCCCGAGGACCGTCGACTTATTCAGCAGATAGTCGCGTAGCGCCTCAGTGAAGTATGTGCGGTTGTTCGCGCGAGTTGGGATGGTCTTGACCCGTGAGGGGATGGCGAAGGTGTCGAGGACGACCTCGCGCTCGTCCTCGGTGAGAATCTCTTCGGTGACGAGGCGGTCAGTGACCTGCAGCCAGCGCGCACGGCTGCGTTCCGGCTCGTTGATTGGATCGAAGCCCGACGGCGAGCGGACCAGTCCAGCCAGGAATGCGGATTCGATAAAGGACAGGTCGTCGGCGGTCTTGCCGAAGTAGGTCTCAGCTGCGGCCTGGATGCCGTACGCGTTGTTTCCGAAGAAGACGGTGTTCAGGTAGCGCTCGAGGATCTGCTCCTTCGTCAGTTCGTTCTCGAGCATTCGTGCGTAATGCGCCTGCAGCAGCTTGTAACGGCCGTCGCGTTCGAGCCCTGCAAGGAAGTCGTTCTTGACCACCTGCATGGTGATCGTCGACGCACCCTGCTGTGGCGAGTCACTCGCGAAGTTCGACAGCGTGGCTCGAATGAGTGAGCGGACGTTGACGCCGTCATGGTTGAAGAACTCTTTGTCTTCGACGATGAGGAATGCTTGGACGACCTGTGTTGGCAGATCCGCGTACTTAATCGGCTGGCTGTTCTCCAGCTCAAACACGGCGATCTCTTTGCCGTTGACGTCGTACACGTAGGTGCGCTGGGCGAGAGCCTCGAATTCGGGCAGGACCACCGGGAGCTCATCGTGGGCGTTCGCGATATGCCAGATGCGCGGCGCGACAGCAACAACAACGGCAGTGATGAGCAGTGCGCCAGCTGCGATAATCGCGAACAGACGAGGAAGCCAGCCGGTGATGCGCACAGTGCGGCCGACAATACTGCTGCTGACTTACTGATTCCGGCCACCCGGCGAGGGTCACGCGACCGCTACCTTTTATTCGGTGACCTCTCGCTTCCCCACCAAGCCCTTCCGCTTCGGCGTCCAGCTCTCCAATGCCACATCCGGCGCGGAATGGACAGAACAGGCAAAGCAGGTCGAATCACTTGGCTACGACGTCGCAACGATGCCTGATCACTTCGGCGATCAGCTCGCACCGGTCCCGGCACTCCAGGCAATCCTTGATGCGACAACAACGCTGAAGGCCAGCGCGCTCGTCTTCGACAACGACTACAAGCACCCGGTCGTGCTCGCCAAAGAACTCGCGACGATGGATGTCTTGTCGAACGGTCGCGTCGAGGTCGGCCTCGGTGCCGGCTGGATGATCTCCGACTACGAACAAGCGGGCATGCGCTACGACCGGCCTGGCGTGCGCATCGACCGTTTCCTTGAAGGCCTCCACATCATCAAGTCGGCCATGGGCCCGGACGCGTTCTCTTTCGAAGGTGAGCACTACAAGATCACCGACTACAACGGTTTCCCGAAGCCCGTTGGCGGCAAGTGCCCACCCGTCATTATCGGTGGCGGCGGGCCACGCGTCTTGAAAATCGCGGCCCGCGAGGCTGACATCGTCGGCGTCAACGGATCGCTTCACGCCGGCGTCATCGGCCCGGATGCCATTTCGACGATGACGGGCGAAGTGATCACCGAGAAGGTTGCAATCGTTGCCGATGCAGCCGAGGCGGCTGGTCGGCTCGATCACATTGAAATGAACATTCGTGCCTTCTTCGTCAGTGTCACCGACGATCGCTCCGGTCAGGTCACCGGTATGGCCAGCTTGATTGGTGTTGACGAGCAGATGATCGAAAACTCGCCGTTCGCGCTGATCGGCAGCACGGCCAAGATCGCGGAAGATATCGTCGCCCGCCGCGAGCAGTACGGCTTCAGCTACGTCATCGTCGGCCCAGATGAACTCGAGGCCTTCGCTCCGGTCGTGGCTCAACTCGCTGGCAAGTAACAGGCCGTGGCCCGCCGATCGATCGGCATCTCCGGCGAGGCGGCAGCTGCGCAGGTCTATGCGGCCGGTGCAGCGGTGCTCGGCTGGGACGTCCGCTCCGAAGGAGCCGACGTCGACATCATCGTGCCTGGTCCCCTTGCTTCGACGCTTGTACTTGCTGACGCGTCGGTTGATGCCGGTGGTCGACGCGCGTTCGGGTGGCCCCTCATCACCACGGTCGCCGTCCAAGAACTGCTGCGACGGGCTCCATCAGTGGGTGCTGTCACGGACCTCTCGTCGAGGTCCACACGTCCAGCGCCATCGGTTGCCCAGTCTGCTGGGGCGCCGCTGTCGGGCGGCGTGCTGCTCTCGTCGGCGCACGACCAGATCGCACTGACGATGCTCGTCGCCCGGCTTGTCGGGATGGGCGCGCCACGGTCGGTTACCGCATCCGTCGAGTTTGGTGCGAGCGGGCTCGACAACGCTGCTGATATGGCGATCGAATTTGTCGGCGGGCTCATTGCTCGTGTGCACGCTGACTGGCAGTCGGAATCGGTGACCAGTCAGGAGTTTCAGTTGGCTGGCAAGGCGGGTGTACTCCGCTCCGAAACCGATCCGCGTCTGTCGCTCGAGTTCAACGGCGAGCGTGTTCGGCTTCGGGCCGCCAACGTCGCAAATGAGCAGCACCGCCTGCTCCACGAATCCGGTGTAGTCGCGATGCTGAAGACCATTGCCGCAGCGTTCGACGCAGGAACACTCCCCTACGCCTTCACCCTGGCATTCGGACGCGACGTACTCGAAGTGATCGTTGCGGCATCTGCGTCGGCAGGCCGCCACGAGCCAGTGGCGCTGCCGTTCGCTGGTGATCGCAGCGCGAGGCCACAGCAGTTCCTTGCCGGCTGATCAGGCGCTACTTGATTTTCTGATCCTTAGCGATCACGACGATGCCGTTGTCGCTGATGGTGAACTGCTTCGCATCCTGCTCGGCGTCGAAACCGATGCGGGTGAATTCGGGAACGTTCACGTTCTTGTCAACGATGCACCGATGCAGCCGAGCGCCCGGCCCAATCGTGACTCCGGGGAACAAAATCGAGTCGGTGACATGAGCGTCGTGGTCAACGAACGATCCCGGCCCGATGATCGAGTTCTCGACATGTCCACCAGACACGATCGATCCCTGGCATATCAGGCTGCCGTCGACGAATGCTGGCTCGCCACCACGCCCGCGCGACACCTTGGCCGGCGGCAGCGCCTGACGGCCCGTAAACACTGGCCACTTGTCGTTGTACAGGTTGAAAACCGGCACCGGCGCAATGAGGTCCATGTTGGCGTCGTAGAACGCATCGAGCGTTCCAACATCACGCCAGTAGCCACGTTCGCGTTCGTCCTGACCGGGCACGTCGTTCTTGGAAAAGTCGTACACCCGGGCTTGCCCAGATGCCGTCAGTGCAGGGATCACGTCGCCGCCGAGATCGTTCATCTCGTCGTCCTTCGGCGTGACGATGTCGATCAGCGTCTCCCGATCGAACACATAGTTCCCCATGCTCGCCAGGCACATCTGGTCGTTACCTGGCATAGTCGGCGGTGTGGCGGACTTTTCGTGGAAGGCGATGATCTTGCCGTCAGCGTCGGCTTCGATGACGCCGAAGTCGACTGCCTCGCGCTTGGGAACCGGGATAGCTGCAACGGTGACACCGGCATTGTTGGCCCTGTGTTCGTCGACCATCTGACGCGGATCCATCCGGTAGATGTGGTCGGCGCCGAACACACAGACGATGTCGGGCTTCTCGTCATTGATCAGGTTGAGGTTCTGGTAGATCGCGTCGGCTGAGCCTTGGAACCAGTACGGACCGCGGCGCATCTGTGCCGGCACGGGTGTGACGTAGTCGCCAAGCAGCGTCGAGAACCGCCAGGTCATCGAGATGTGCCGGTCGAGGCTGTGGCTCTTGTACTGGGTCAAGACGACGATCTTGCGATAGCCAGCATTAGCGAAGTTCGACAGTGCAAAGTCGATCATGCGGTAGGTGCCAGCGAACGGAACAGCTGGCTTGGCACGGTCATTCGTGAGCGGTTGCAAACGTTTGCCTTCGCCGCCGGCAAGGACGATTACGAGCACGGTTGGTTCAGCAGGCATCGCCCTCCAACGTACCTGAGCCGGGCACTTCGGAACAGCGTGACGGGAGAGTTCCTAGCGCTGCAGTTCGAGATACAGGTCGCGGTACCGCTTGGCCGGTGCACGCCACGACCAGTCGACCGTCATGATCCGCTTCTGCAGCGCCGAGCGTCGACGCTTGTCGGACACGCGGCGTCCGGCACGGAACATCGCGGCCAGCAAGTCGGTCGGCTCGCCAGAGCGAGCCACGAAACCACGGCCGGTAGTTTTTCTGTCGGAGCGCTCGGCAGCGTCGACATCAGGAACCGTGTCGACAAGGCCACCGACGGCCGTGACAACCGGAATCGCCCCGTAGCGCATGGCCTGCATCTGGGTCAGGCCACACGGCTCGAAACGGCTCGGCATGAGAAACAGGTCGCCGCCGGCGAACATCTGGTGCGAGAGCGCCTCGTCATATCCCTCAACGAAAGCAAGATGTTCCGGATGCGCATCGACAAGGCAATGGAGCTCGGCCGCGAGCACAGCATCGCCCGATCCAAGGATGCCGAGCCGCATAGGGATGTCGGCGAGCAGCGGAACCAATGGCGTGATGAGATCGACGCCCTTCTGATGCGTCAAGCGGGTGACGATCGTGGCGAGAGGAACGTCGTCGCCCGGCAGCCCAAGCCGTTTGAGTAGCGCCGTGCGGTTAGCCGGGCGCTGGGCGAGTGTCTTCGCGTCGAAGTTCTGAACGAGCAGCGGATTGTCTGCCGGATTCCAGACGTCGGTGTCGATGCCGTTGAGAATTCCAACGAGAGCATCGCCACGGGCACGGAGTGCGGCATCGAGCCCGAACCCGCCCTCGGGTG
>CALAHA010000203.1 GCA_937891565.1 uncultured Ilumatobacter sp.
TCAGAGCCGGTCAGCCGACCGACCCCGCTATTTGGAGTTCGATCAGGCGACTCCATTCGACCGCATACTCGAGCGGGAGCATCCTGGTGACCGGATCAATAAAGCCCTCGACAATCAACCCCATCGCCTGCTCCTCCGAAAGCCCACGGGACATCAGGTAAAACAGCTGCTCGTCGGCGATCTTGGAGACTGTGGTTTCGTGACCGATTTGAGCGTCACGTTCGCCGATCTCGGTGTCCGGGAACGTCTCGGACATCGAGTCCTCGTCGAGAATCAGTGCGTCGCATTCGACGTGGCTCTTCGCACCGACAGCACCGACGTCGACGCGCACGAGGTCACGGTACGTGGCGATCCCGCCGTCTTTACTCATCGACTTCGTGATGATCTTTGAGACTGTATTCGGCGCAGCGTGCACCATTTGGGCGCCGGTGTCTTGGTGCTGGCCCTTGCCTGCGTAGGCGACCGACAGCGCTTCACCGACAGCGCCATCACCAACCAGATAACAAGACGGGCACGTCAGGGTGAGCTTGGAGCCGATGTTGCCGTCGATCCATTTCATGTGACCGCCAGCTTCAACTCGGGCCCGCTTCGTGACGAGGTTGTAAACGTTCGACGACCAGTTCTGAATGGTCGTGTAAGTGACGTGAGCATTCGGCTTGACGACGATCTCGACGACCGCTGAATGCAACGAGTCTTTGGTGTAGATCGGGGCCGAGCAGCCGTCGATGTAGTGCACCTTGGAGCCTTCGTCGGCAATAACCAGCGTGCGGTCAAACTGGCCAGCACTTTCAGAGCTGTATTGGGAGTAGGCCTGCAGCGGCATCTCGACTTCGACGCCCGGCGGGACGTAAATGAACGAACCACCCGACCAGACCGCTGTGTTGAGCGCCGCGAACTTGTTGTCGCCGGGCGAAATAATCGTGCCGAAGTACTGCTTGACGAGCTGCGGATACTCAACCAAGGCTGTGTCCATGTCGCAGAACAGGACCCCCTGCTTCTTCAGGTCGTCACGGCGCTTACGGTCAATGACTTCGGACTCGGACTCTGCTTTGGGGGGCTCGTTCGAACCCGCAAGGGGCACGTCCTGAGGACCGAGACAGTAATAAATATCCTGGAAATCGATGTCTGGCATGTTGGCCACGAGCCATTCGGCCATCGGCTGCTCATCGAACAAGCCCAGCGAACCGAGTCGGATCTCAGTCATCCAGTCAGGTTCGCCGTTACACCAGGCGATCTGTTCCACGATGCCCCGGTTGATGCCCTTGTCAGGCACGAAGGCGGAGAGCACGGGCGACCTAGGCGGCAGTGCCGTCGGCAGCGAACTCGGCCACGGGGACATCGACTTCGATGAAGATGCACTCGCCAGGGCAGGCCTCGGCAGCATGCACAACGGCGGCGACGTCGCGATGGCTGACCCATGCAAGGCTGCCGGAGCCGCCGGGGTCGTTGAGTGGCTCACGATCTTGTGCGACGTAGGCAATCCCATCTTCGAGCTGAACGAAGACGTCAGGGCAGTGATCGACGCAGATGCCATCACCGGTACAGAGGTCTTGATCGATCCAAACTCGCATGACGTGAGCGAACGGTAGCGCTGCGGGCCTACATTGACTCGATCGTGAACGTAGACAATTCCAAGAACAATCGTCACACCAACGCTCCGGCAGGCGCTCCCATTGCGCCTCGACGGCCCCACGTTTGGGACCGGCCGACGGGGCCTGTCGATGACCAATTCGCTTGGATGCTCAATGTCGATGACCAGGAGTTTCTCGACCATCTCGCCGCCGAGAACACCTACAGCGACGCCTACTTCGAGCCGCACGCCGAGGCGATCGAGACGTTGTACTCCGAGATCAAGTCGCGCGTGCAGGAATCCGACATATCAACGCCGGTACGCAACGGCGCCTGGTGGTACGTGGCAAGGACGCAAGAGGGCCTGAGCTATCCGGTCCACCATCGCGGGCCGACGATCGACACAGCCACCGAGGTGGTCCTCTTCGACGAGAACATCGAGTCTGCCGGGCACGAATACTTCGATCTCGGAGCGCTTGACGCATCGCATGACCACAGGTCGTTCGCCTGGTCGATCGACACAGCGGGCGACGAGCGTTACCACATGCGGATCCGGGTGTTCGCCGACGACGGGACCTTCATCGACAGCGACGAACGCATCGACGGCGTAGCGAACGCTGGCACTGCCTGGTCGAGCGATGGTTCGTCGCTCTTCTACGTCCGCCCTGACGATCAGGAGCGACCTTTCCAGGTCTGGCGGCACAGCGTTGGCGACCTCACAACCGATGCCGACGAACTGATCTTCGAAGAACTTGACGAACGATTTTTCGTGGCGATTGGCGAGACCCGTTCAAACGAGTGGATCGTCATCCACTCTGCGAGCAAGACGAGTGCTGAGGTTCGCCTCGCTCCGTCGGACCTCTCGGCGCCGTTCACGGTCGTCCGTCCGCGTCGCGATGGCATCGAGTATCAGGTCGACCATTGGGGCGACCGGTTCGTGATGACGACCAACGACGCCGCTATCGACTTTCGTGTTCTCACGGCGCCACTCGACTCCGAATGGACCTCTGCCGATGCGTGGTCCGAGTTAATCGCGCACATCCCCGGCCTGCGCATTAGTGGTGTCGAAGCATTCGCCGGGCACATTGTTGTGCACGAGTGGGCAGACGCCCAACCCCGGTTGCGCATCCTGTTTCGCGATGACGCTCTCCCTGAACGAACCGTCGAACTCGATGTTGCCCCGCACGACGTCGACCTCAGCGCGAACCCCGAATGGGAATCCGACACAATCCGGTTCGTTACCACGTCAATGGTCATGCCACCGTCGCTGTTCGAGGAACACGTGGCGACAGGCGAACGCGTCCTGCTTCGTCAACTTCCAACCCCCAACGTCGATCTCAAGCAATACGTCACGCGGCGCCTCTGGGCACCCAGCGGTGGAGACAATTCCGTCCTCGTGCCGCTCGACATCGTGCATCATGTCGATACGCCGCTCGACGGCACGGCTGCAACGGTCCTCTACGGCTACGGCTCGTACGAGGCGTCGATGGCGCCGTGGTTTTCGATCGCACGCATCTCGCTCCTCGATCGTGGCATGGTCTTCGCCCTTGCCCATCCCCGTGGCGGCGGCGAACTCGGGCGCCAGTGGTACCTCGATGGAAAGTTGCGCAACAAGCAGCACACGTTCGACGACATGATTGCCTGCAGCGAGCACCTCGTCGAAGCCAAGATCACTGCTCCCGACCGCCTGGCAATCCGCGGCGGCTCAGCCGGTGGTCTGCTGGTTGGAGCGTGCATGACACAGCGACCAGACCTCTACGCAAGCGTCGTCGCTGAGGTCCCCTTCGTCGACATCGTGTCGACAATGAGCGATCCGACGCTGCCCCTCACGGTGACTGAATGGGAGGAGTGGGGCGATCCTCGTTCGGAACCGTTCGCATCGATCATGGCTGCCTACTCCCCCTACGACAACACGGTTGCGGCGGACTACCCGGCCGTGTTTGTCACCGCCGGATTGAACGATCCGCGAGTCAGCGTCCACGAGCCTGCCAAGTGGGTGGCGCGTCTTCGCGAGGTTGCAACGGGCAACGCCCCGATCGTCTTCCGAATCGAAATGGGTGCGGGCCATGGCGGCCCCACCGGCAGGTACGACGCCTGGCGCGACGAAGCGCGCACGCTCGCCTTCCTGCTCGCCACCGTCTAGTTTCACCACGAATTCACCGCCGAGTTCACCGCCGAGTTCACGGTCCAGCTAGATCAGCGCGACCCCGGCCACGGCAATCAGCGCAGCGTTGCGAGCGAGGTGGCCAGGGCCGAGCGGCTTCGCCGACCACGCCCCAAAGCAAGCACACGGCGGACGTTTCCCTTCGCTCAGACGAACCGCCAGCAGCGTGGTGAACGCGAGCAGAATGGCGAGCGCAACAAGGACTGCCGGACGCCTCGCAACCTGCACGACAAGGGCCGCCCCGACAACGATCTCGACCCACGGAACAAATGGGATCACCCAGCGGGGCGCTCCAAGGCCGACAGCTTGAACGGGCCAATCTTGGCCTGCAGCGATCTTCGAACCACCGGCAACGAGAAAGACGAGGCCCAGGACGATCGAGGCGACCGTGCCGACCGTGCCGACCATATCAACCGCCAACGCGGATGGTTTGTCCTTCGCGTGCGGCGAAGACCTCGACGCCAAACTCGCGGCCGCACCGCTGAGCATCAGCAGTGAGCACGTCGAGCATCGCGTCGTCGTGCGTCGGGTCGTGGTGGAACAGTGCGAGTTGTTTTGCACCGGCATGAGCAGCCACCCAGACCGCATACTCGATCGTGCAGTGGCCCCAGGTGGACTTACGAGCGAACTCACTCGGCGTGTACTGCGCGTCGTGGATCAGCAGGTCAGCGCCGCGACAGAGCTCGAGGGCGCCATCGTCGATCCCGAGCGATCCGTCGAACGGCATCTGATGATCACTGAGATACGCAACCGTTGCGCCGCGGGCCGTCACTCTGTACCCCAGCGTGTTGCCGACATGAGGAATCGAGCGGGCCATGACCTCGACGGGCACCGCGTCGGTGCCAATCGAGAACTCGTTCTGCCAGCATTCGATGAAGTCGATCAATCCCGGCAGCATCTCGAGGTGCACGGGGAAGATCGGCGGTTTGATCGTGTCGGCGAACACCGATTGCAATGTCAGATCGCCCTCTTGGGCCGGGCCGTAAATCGTCAGATGTGAGCCGTCTTGCAGCAGTGGTGTGAAGAATGGCAGACCCTGGATGTGGTCCCAATGAAGATGACTCAGCAAGACCGTCGCTCGGAGCGCATCGTCGGAGGCGAGCCCCTGGCCGAAGTAGCGGAGCCCCGTTCCGAGGTCGAACAGCACCGGATCGATACCGTCAATGTTGAGCGACACACACGACGTGTTTCCGCCGTACTTGACGAGTTTGGAGCTGTGGCACGGTGTCGAACCACGGACGCCATGAAACGTCACATCAAACCCGTCGCCGTCCTTGGATGGCGCGGTGTGGAACTTGTGTTGATCCCCGATGCCGAAACGATACGGGTTCGTGCGCTTGTGCCGGAAATGCCGCGGGGTGACGTTCGTAACAGCAGCCTCCGCTACGTTCGACGGCATGCCGGAATCACTCACCTCTGTCTCACTCGGCACCGTCGAGTTGGCCTGCCTGACGTCGCCGTCGATCGACGATCACAAACGTCCGCTCGTTGTCTGCGTGCACGGCTTTCCTGACTCGGCGCATTCGTGGCGCCACCTCATGCCAGTCCTCGACGACGCCGGTTTCCGCGTCGTGGCTCCATTCCTTCGCGGCTACGCTCCGAGCGGTCTCGCAACGAATGGCGCATACCAAACCGGGGCATCGTCAAATGACATGAATGCGCTCCACGAACACTTCGGCGGCGACCAGCGCGCCGTCATCATCGGCCACGACTGGGGGGCGCCGATTACCTACGGCGCAGCGTCATCGGCACGCGACCGCTGGAGCCGTGTCGTTGCAATGGCGGTTCCACCGGGCGCATCGCTGGGTTTGGCATTCGTCACGAACACGGAACAGTTGAAGAAGAGTTGGTACATGTTCTTCTTTCAACATGGTCTGGCCGACATGGTCGTGCCAGCCGACGATTTCGCTTTCATCGACATGATCTGGCGCGATTGGTCCCCGGGGTACGACGCTGCTGCTGATCTGCCCGCTATCAAAGACGCAATGCGCGAGCCCGAGCACCTCGCCGCAGCACTCGGCTACTACCGCGCAGCACTCGGTGACGGATATCGAGATCCGGCGCTCGATGACATTCAAGCCGCCACGCAAGCAGTGCCGATGCAGCCAACGTTGTACCTACACGGCGCGAACGACGGGTGCATCGGTGCCGAAGTTGCTGAGTCGGCTCGTTCCATGGTCGACGATCACGTCAAGATCGAGATCATTCGCGATGCCGGACACTTCTTGCACCTCGAAACACCCGACACCATCAACCAACGGATCTTGGAGTTTCTCTCATGACCCTTCCAGTTAAAAACTCGGTCGTCGCCCCGACACTTCCTGATGGCTTCGTTGTCGTGGTCAAGCAGGAATGTGAAACCTGTCAGACAGTCGTCCCGGCGCTTGCGCAACTCGCTGACAACGTGCGTCTCACCGTGTACACCCAGGACGAACCGGGCTTCCCCGAGTCGCCCACTGCGATCGACGACACGTCCTTGGCCGTGAGCTGGCACCACGAGATCGAGACGGTCCCGACGTTGATCAAGGTCGAGAACGGCGTCGAGGTCAACCGGACCATCGGCTGGTCGCGCGCCGCTTGGGAATCGTTCACCGGAGTCGGCTCGCTCGCTCCAGATCTGCCCGCAATGCGCCCCGGATGCGGCTCGATGAGCGTCGACCCCGACCTCGTCGACGAACTGCGAGTGCGTTTCGGAGGTTCGGTCCTTGCGGCCCGACGAGTCGAGGTCGCTGCAGCTGAAGACCCGATGGAGATGATGTTCAACCGCGGTTGGACCGATGGTCTCCCCGTGGTCCCGCCGACCGAAGAACGAGTGATGGCAATGCTCGCCGGTACAACCCGAACGCCATCGGACATTGTGGCAACGGTGCCACCCGACCTCGTCGACATCACCGTCGAGAAGGTGGCGATCGCTGCGGTAATGGCAGGCTGCAAGCCCGAGTATCTGCCGTGGGTTTTGACCGCTGTCGAAGCGGCGTGCACCGACGACTTCAACATGCACGGCCTGCTCGCCACCACAATGCCGGTCGGGCCGGTCATCGTGTGCAGTGGTCCGGGCACACGTGC
>CALAHA010000204.1 GCA_937891565.1 uncultured Ilumatobacter sp.
CCGCCGATGTCGAGGAAGTTGGCAGCGGAGCCGCCGACCTGGTTGACGACGTCAAGCGTCGACATGGCGAGACCAGCGCCGTTGGCAATGATGCCGACGGTGCCGTCGAGGCCGATGTACTGGAGATTCTTCTCGGCAGCCATCTTCTCGCGTTCGTCCATCTCGGTCAGGCCGCGAAATGCGTCCCACTCAGGGTGGCGGAACTCGGCGTTGTCGTCGAGCGTGACCTTGGCGTCGAGCGCGTGCACTTCGCCGGTCGGCTTGAGGATCAACGGGTTGATCTCGGCGAGATCGCAGTCACCTTCGTCGTAGCAGCGATACAGCTTGACGAGAATGTCGGTCGCGCCGTCGATCGCGCGCTCGGGAAGCTTCGCGTCGAGGCATGCCTGGCGGGCGACGGCTTCGGAGAGTCCGTCGACGGGGTCGATGTGCAACTTGATGATCGCATCGGGGTTTGTCTCAGCAACGACTTCGATCTCGACCCCACCTTCGCGCGAGAGCATCATCAGGTGCTTCTTCTCGCTGCGATCGAGAGTGAACGAGACGTAGTACTCCTCGTCGATATCCGAAGCAGCTTCGACCCAGAGCCGACGTACGACGTGGCCTTTGATGTCCATGCCCAAAATGTTGCCAGCGTGCTCACGCACTTCGGCCTCGTTGTCGGCGAGTTTGATGCCGCCAGCCTTACCGCGACCGCCGACCTGTACCTGCGCCTTAACGACGACGGGGTAGCCGGCAGATGCGGCCTCCTTCACTGCCTCGTCGACGGTGTCGGCCGGCCCGCCCGGGCTGACCGGAATGTCGTAGCGGGCGAAGTACTGCTTGCCCTGATATTCGAAGAGATCCACGTTGGGAGCCCTCTCTTTCTTGTTTGCGGATGATGAGAGATTTGAGAAATTGTGTAGTGAGAAATGGTGTAGTGACCGGCGAGCCAGTCAGGATTCGGTTTCGTCGAGGGCGCCTTCGAGCCACTCGCCAATGGCCTTCAGCGACGAGCCGGGGCCAAAAATTTCAGCAACGCCTTGCTCGCGTAGAGCGCGTGCGTCGGCATTGGGAATGACACCGCCACCGAAAACGAGTACGTCGCCGAGGTCACGGTTGCGGAGCTCTTCCATGACACGCGGGAAGAGCGTGAGGTGCGCGCCAGACAGGAGCGAGAGGCCCACTCCATCGGCGTCTTCCTGCAGCACCGTTTCAGCAATCTGTTCGGGCGTCTGATGGAGACCGGTGTAGATGACCTCGAAACCGTGGTCACGAAGGGCTCTGGTGATGGTCTTGGCGCCTCGGTCGTGGCCGTCTAGGCCGGGCTTCGCGACGACAATGCGATAGGTGCGCTTCACAGAGTCAGGACCTTATGCGGCTGGCAAGCCGATCCACCAACCCGTGGCATCGCGAACAGCGACGTTGATGAAGGCGGGCTCGGCGACGGCAGACTAAGGACGTGCCCAAGGAACCTACTCCTCCGGTCAAAATGCGCTCGCCGCTCGTTCGTGCGTTGCTGCCCAATGTCGGCGGCATCGTCGTCCTTGGGCTCATCGGCCTCATGCTGTGGGGCTTCGCAGCGTTCATCTCGCGTGACGGCACGGCAGCGACTCAGCGCCTCGCTCCGTCGAACCTTCGAGTCGGGACCGTGCAAAACGCCGCTGACATCGTCAATCAAGACGGCCCGATCCTCCTCGCCGATCTCGCGACCAACCGCGGAGTGCGCACGATCGTGCTCGACCACACCGGAGACGATCCCGCTGTGGGTTGGGTCGTTTACTTCGGCTACCCGGCCGACGGCGACGAAGACTGCATCGTCGAGCAAATCATTGGCACACGCGAATTCATCGACTGTGACGGCAACACCCTCGACGTGAGCGAGTTGGCACCGCCACCGCCGGGTGTCAACCCGGTTGTCGAGAACAGTCGTTTGCTGTCAATCGACCTCAGCGGCGTCACAGAAAACTGATCAATTCAGCGGGCCGGCCCACAGGCCTGGCCACTGCAGTCAGGCGTCGACAGGCAGGCTGTTGGCTGCACTGAGCAACCGGCTCGCGAACTCTTCGGTGTGCTCGGGGAGCTTGCTCCGGCTCATGGCGAGGCCGCCAATGACGTAGGCACCGGTATCTCCGAGGGAGCTGGTCAGTTTGTCGAGGCTGTTGCCCGGGTGTAGTGCAAAGGTGCAGAATGCGGCAGCCTTCTTGCCGCGCATCGACGGGAGGTTGGCGATGCTGTTCACATTCCAAGGTGCCTGGCCGAACACGAAGGCGCCATGCACCCATGTACCGACCAGCACGATGTCAGCCTCGTGAATCGACTGATGGTCGGGCTGTTTGACCTTAGAAAGGCCGGTGATGGTCCATCGCTCCTGCTGCAGAAGATCGGCCACGCTTTCAGCGGCCTTCCATGTGTTGCCCGTCAAACTCTCGACCAGAATTGCTGCCTTCATATTCGACAGTCTGGCACGGCGCACGCCAATCAGCCGATCTTCTTGAGCGGCGCCCACGCCAAGCTCAGATGCTTCGTGCCAACACCACTGAAGTTGATGGTGGCTTCCGCTTTTTCGCCTTCACCCTTGACGTCAATGATGACTCCGTCCCCGAAGCTTGGGTGCACGACCCCATCACCGATGCGTAGCCCGAGTTCCTGGCTGTTTGATGGTTCAGGCATGTGCTTCTTGGCGAACTGCAGCGCTGCCTCGACCACCCGATCGCGATGCGCATCCTGCTGTTCCTTTGCATCGCTTTGGACGTCGGCGTTGATGTCGCGACCGGGAAGTTCGTCGTCGGCGTGAGCTCGCCGGTACGCGGTTGGCTGGTACGACGAATCGTCGCTGCCCTGGTCTTTCTTGCTGTTGGAGTAGTCGGAGCCGTATGAAGAGCGGTAACTCTGACGGCCATAGCTCGATCGACCGCTTACGTTTCCCGTCGACTCGATCAGCTCAGCTGGAATCTCGTCGAAGAACCGTGACGGAGGGTTGTACTGCGTCGAGCCAAACAGTTGGCGGCTCCACGCATGGCTCATGTAGAGCCGCTGCATCGCTCGCGTGATGCCAACGTAGGCGAGGCGGCGTTCCTCTTCCATCTCGACCGGCTCGTTCAGTGATCGGATGTGCGGAAAAATCCCCTCTTCGACACCGACGATGAAGACCACCGGGAATTCGAGGCCCTTCGCCGAGTGCAGGGTCATCAAGATGACGAGGTCTTCAACTTCGCCCTCGGGCAGGTCGTCGGTGTCGGCGACGAGTGCGACCTGCTCCATGAATTCGGCGATCACCGTAAATTCGCGTGCCGAGCCAATCAGCTCGCCAAGATTCTCAAGCCGCGTGTGATCTTCGATCGAGTCCGAGGCCTCGAGTTCGCCGAGGTAGCCAGATCCGTCGAGCGCCAATTGCAGGAGGTCGGCAGGGCCGTACTGATCGTCGAGGGCCATACCCGACATGCCGTCGAGGAGTTCGACAAATGAGGCAATGCCACGAACTGCCGGGCCGGTCACGCCAGCCTCGTCGTTTCGGCGCAGCGCCTCGGCGAAACCGATTCCTTCAGAAGCTGCAAACGCATCGAGCTTGGCAACGCTGGCATCGCCGACACCGCGCTTGGGCACGTTGAGCACTCGCTTGAGGCTGACCTCGTCGGCTGGATTCACGACCGCCCGTAGGTAGGCCATAGCGTCTTTCACCTCGCGCCGGTCGTAGAAACGCGTGCCGCCGACCACCTTGTACGGGACGCCCTGGCGCATGAACGCCTCTTCGATGACACGGCTCTGCGCATTGGTTCGGTACAACACCGCCATCTCGCGGAAGTTCGCTTCGGCATCACCCTGCAGTTGCTTTGCGTTGCCGGCTACCCAGTTGGCCTCGTCACCTTCGTCTTCGCCGTGGTAGCGGATGATTTTTTCGCCGCTCCCACTGTCGGTCCAGAGGTTTTTCGGCCGGCGCTCCGTGTTGTTCTCGATGATTGCATTAGCCGCGTCGAGGATGGTTTGGGTGCTGCGGTAATTCTGGTCGAGCACCACCGTCGTGACGTCGGGGAATGCTTCTTCGAACTGCAAGATGTTCCTAAAGTCGGCACCGCGGAACCGATAGACACTTTGGTCAGTGTCACCAACGACGCACACGTTGTTGTGGCCACGCGCCAGCATCAGCACCATCTGGTTTTGGGCGTTATTCGTGTCCTGGTACTCGTCAACCAGGATGTGGGCGAACCGATCGCGGTAGTGTTCAAGCACCTCGCCATGGTTGCGAAACAGTTCGACTGTCTTGGTCAACAGATCGTCGAAGTCCATGGCTCCAGCCTTCAGCAGACGAGCCTGGTACTCGCCATAGACCTCAGCGTGCTTGCGGTCAAAGATGTTCTCAGCCGCCGCAGCAGCTTCGGCTGGCGCCACCAACTCGTTCTTCCAGTTGCTGATGATCTGGTGAACGCCGCGCGGCGTGAACCGCTTGGTGTCAAGGCCGAGGTCGCGGATGACGTAGCCGGTGAGGCGGTTCGCGTCGGCCGAGTCATAGATCGAAAACTGGCGCGGGTAACCAAGCACGTCGGCGTTCGCTCGCAGAATGCGCACGCACGCCGAGTGGAAGGTCGACACCCACATTGTCTTGACAACCGGGCCAACCAGCTCAGCGACGCGCTCTCGCATCTCGGCTGCAGCCTTGTTGGTGAACGTGATCGCCAGAATCTTGGACGGGTGCACACCCTCGTGAATGAGGTGTGCAATGCGATGCGTGAGCACCCGTGTCTTACCGGAACCAGCACCGGCGACCACCAGTAGCGGGCCCTCATCGTGCACAACAGCATCGAGTTGATCGGGGTTGAGACCCTGGGCGAATGGCGACAGGCCCGTGGATCGGCGCTTGCTCTGCACCGAGTCAACAACAGAGTCGGTCGCAGCGATATCGGCCCCAGGGGATTCAGCCGGGTGCGGAATGTCGGCGAACAGCTCTTCGTCACTCATCAGCTGATCACTCTAGAGATGCGCCCCGCCCCATAGCGTTTGCGTCGACGTTTCGGTTGACATGAGCGCGAAAACTTCGACGCAAACGGGCTGAGGCCTCTGGTGCGGCGGCGCAACATCTGGCATGTTGCTGGGCGCGATCGCAAACTCGTGATCGACACAGGAATGAGCGTCGCCAGCCTCGTCGATGAAATGCGAGACCTCCTCGCCAAGACCGTGGCCGCGGTCGCCACACATGGTCACGGCGACCACATTGGCGGCCATCTCGAGTTGGATGACACCGTGGCGCACGTGTCGCGTTCCTGTCGACATCGTGCGCGGCGGTCATGACCCAAGCTTCGGCCGCGCTCGACGCCACGAAATCGCCCGTGACTATCTGACCCTGCGAGCCTGACTTGCCACACCGAGGTCTGACCTCGGTGTGACAAGTCGACGGTCAGATCGGTCAGCCTTCTGATTGATCGGCAAGTTCGAGCCAAGTTGCTTCGAGCTCGTCGAGTTCGGTCTGTGCGGCGCTGAGCTGATTGCCGACCGCCAACAGTTCATCGACAGCGACCAGGCCACTGAGCTTGCCGGCCAACGTGTCGACCCGCTTCTGGGTTTTCACCATTGCCTGCTCGGCTTCTCGAAGTTGACGACCAATCGTCGACGCACTCGGTCCGGTACGCGCCGCTTTCGGCTTGCCCCCACCCGAGCTCAAACCTGCAGCCTTCGGCTTCGCTGATCCGCTTGACTTTGTTCCGTCCGTCTGCTTGCCGGTCTGCTTGCCGGGCTTCTTGCCAGTCAATGCCGCACGATCAGCAAGCCAGCCGCTGACGCCGCCAGGCACGCGCTGCATGGCGCCGAACTCATCGATTGCCAACACGTGGTCAGCAACGCGGTCGAGGAATGCACGGTCGTGACTCGACGTGACGAGTGCTCCGGGCCAGTCGTCGAGGAACGCTTCGAGCGAACGCAGTGTGTCGAGGTCGAGGTCGTTGGTCGGCTCGTCGAGGATCAGCAAGTTCGGCTTGGTGGCAAGCACCATGACGAGCTGCAGTCGTCGGCGCTCTCCGCCCGACAGCATCCGCGTGGGAGCGAACTGAGCGGTCGAGTCGAACCAAAACTTCTCGAGCAGCGCCTTGTCTTCGTGATCCGGCTCTCGATACGGGCCGGCCACGACCTTGCGAACAATGGCGTCCGGGTCGAGTTCGCTGGAGTGCTGATCGGCATAACCGACCACCACGGTCTGCCCACGGTCGACCACTCCGGCCACCGGATCTTTGCGTCCCGCAATGATGTCCAGCAGCGTCGTTTTTCCCGAGCCGTTCGGGCCGACAACGGCCAATCGTGCACCAGGCTCGATCAGCAGATCGACGTCAGAGAAGACCGTGTGATCACCGAACCGTTGAGTGACACCGGTGAGTTCAATCACCTGATTGCCGAGGCGAGTCGTTCCGGCACCGAGTTCGAGATCGTTGCCACGTACCCCTGCGGCAGCAGGGCCGCCGGCAATGATCTCGTGCGCACTCCGCAGCCGCGCCTTCGGCTTGGTCGAGCGGGCCGGAGCACCGCGCCGCAGCCAGGCGAGTTCTTTGCGAGCAAGGATCTTGCGCGTCGATTCCTCGGACGCCTCGCGGTCGATCCGGTCAGCACGGGCATCGAGGTACGTCGCGTATGCGCTGGTGCCGGCCGCGGCCTGGTGGATGTACGAACGCCCATTGTCCAGTTCGACGACGCGACTCGGGCCAACGGCGCTGGTCAGTCGGTCGAGCGCATGGCGGTCGTGCGTGACGAGCACGAGTGCCGCCTTCATCGCAACGAGACGCGCCTCGAGCCACTCGATGGCTTCAAGGTCGAGGTGGTTGGTCGGCTCGTCGAGCACGACCA
>CALAHA010000205.1 GCA_937891565.1 uncultured Ilumatobacter sp.
CGAACAGTGAGTATCCGCACGTGGCATCGCCGTGGGCGATCAGTACGCCATCTGCATTGCCGACATTCCCGGCGGGGTTGACGTGCGCGGTGATCTCGTAGCTGCGGCTACGGAGGTCGGGTGCAACATCGGACGGTACGTGGCCCATGCCCGACCAGAACGTGAAATTCGTGCGGCTGCCGGCATGGCGTGTGGCGTTCTCGGCGAAACGTGCACCGAAGCGATCGTCAAGCGGGAGGACCTGATTGCTGCGTGCTTCGGCCCACCACATTTCTTGCAGCGAGCGGAGCAGCTCGGTTTGCGTAGCGGCGAGGTCGTGGTTCTCGTTGAAGTCGTTCGCGAGGTCGTACAGCTCCCAGGTGTCGTCGTCGAACGACGTGCCAGGCCAGTGATATGCCACGGCCTTGAAGCCGTCGTGCCAGACGCCGCGGTGCCCGAACATCTCAAAGTACTGCGTGGTCTTGCCGGTTGAAGCGTCGGCGTCGGCGATCGATGAAGCGAAGCTGGTCCCGGTCATCCTGTTCAATGCAGCGGCGTCGCCGAGGCCGAGCAGTTCGAGGATGGTGGGGGCAAGGTCGGACACGTGGCAGAACTGGTGGCGCAACTCGCCGGCGTTCGACGCGGCGACGATCCGGTCGGGTCCTGTGATGACGAGCGGGTCGCGCACGCCGCCGCTGTGGGTGTTTTGCTTGTAGCGCTTGAGCGGTGTGTTGGCAGCCATTGCCCAGCCGTGCGGGAAGTTTGAGTGTGTGTCTGGCCCGCCGATGTCGTCGATCCGTGCGATTTTTTCGTCGATTGTTTCCTTGACCATGTTGAACGGGGCCATCGCGTTGACGAACCCGAGTGGGCCGCCCTCCTGACTGGCACCGTTGTCTGACAGCACCATCACAATCGTGTCGTCGAGTTGACCGGTTACTTCGAGAGTGTCGATGACCCGGCCGAGGTGCTGGTCGAAGTGTTCGAGCATCGCAGCGTAGGCGCCGGCGAGCCGAGCGAACAGACGTTGTTCGTCGGCGCTGTGCTCGTCCCAGGCTTTCACGCCGAGGTTGCGGTCGGGTAGTTCGGTGCCATCGGGAACGATGCCGCGTCCGATTTGTGCAGCGATCCGGTCGGAGCGTGTCTGATCCCAGCCTTTCGCAAAGATCTTGGCGTACTTGTCGATGAGGGCGATCGGTGCTTGATGTGGAGCGTGGCAGGCACCGGGCGCGAGAAACATGTGCCATGGCACGTCGGGTGTGGCGGCCACGTGACTGGTCAGGTACGTGATGGCTTGGTCGGCGAGGTCTTCGGTGACGTGGTAGCCGGACGCATAGTTGCCGGGAGCGGTGACGTGGGTGTTATCGCGCACCAACTCGGGGGAGTACTGGTCGGTTTCTGCGTCGAGAAATCCGTAGAAGCGGTCGAAGCCGCGACCAAGCGGCCAGCCGTCGAACGGGCCGGTCGCACCGGTTTCGGTGAGTGGCGTGCAGTGCCACTTGCCGACCATGTAGCTGCGGTACCCGTGCGGCCGGAGTATTTCGGCGAGAGTCGGCGCGTCGGGCGCGATCTTGCCGCGGTATCCGGGGTAGCCGCTGTCGAAGTTGGCGAGGCAGCCCATACCGACGTCGTGATGGTTGCGTCCAGTGTGCAATGCAGCGCGGGTGGTCGAGCACATTGCCGTGGTGTGGAAGCCGGTGTACCGGAGGCCGTTGGCGGCGAGCTGATCGATCGTGGGAGTCGCGATTTCGGAGCCGTAGCAACCGAAGTCGGCAAACCCGACGTCGTCAAGGAGCACGATGAGCACATTCGTCTTGGTACCCGGGGGTGTCGGTGGTGCAGGCCAGTGAGGTGTCGAATCCGCCACTGTCGTCCCGATTGTTCCCCCGAAGTCGCTCATCCACCGCACCGTAAACGAACCCAGCTGTCCGGGGCGATGTCACACCGATGTCACACCGAGGTCAGACCTCGGTGTGACGTTCCTGGGGTTGGCGGTTAGCTGGTGCCGTTGGCGAGGTGCTGGCCGTATTCGGCGCCGGTGATCGTGCCGGCCTCGGCAGCGGGCCCCTGATCGCGTGCGGGCAGGAATGGTTGAATCATGTCGATTCGTTTCCACGTGGCGACCGGTTGATCGCCGGCTGCGTCGGGCACGTACTTCGATGATGCCACTCGTTCGTGGTGGTGGATGTAGCGGGCGCAGTTCGGGAAGACGTTGGCGACGGTGGCGCGGACGACTAGTTGGGCGCCCGGCCACTGCGCCAGTGCGTCTGGATTGTCGGACAGCTCGGCAGTCGCCTGGATCCGAAGTCGCTGCGGGGTGACCATGTCGATGAAGAGCAGACCAATCTTGGCAGCCGACTCGATGTTGCCCATCGACAGGAACATGCCGTTGCCGTCGTAGCTGGGGAACTCGACGGTGTGCTCGTCAACCACACGCACCATGCCGACGGGGCCGCCCTTGTACGAGACAGTCGGCCAGCCATCGGCGTTGACACTCGACAGAAAGAAGTGGTCGCGACCTTCAATGAAGGCCTGCTGATCGTTGCTGATCGAGTCGGTGACGATCGTCGCCTCGAACACTGCAGCGAGGTCGCTGGTGTCGAAGCGTGCCTGCAGCGCGTGTTGTTCGTCTCCGTAGAAGCTCATAGTGCAGCTTTGCAGAAATGACAATCGCTGACCCCTGCGGGTTGGTGGCGGGGCGGTCGAAAGACTCAGCCGCAGCAGACGCCGGAGGTGCCGATGGCAGCGTGTTCCATTTGGTCCGTGTCGCCGCTCTTGACGTACCACTCCCACTTGGCGCCCTCAGGCGACTGCATCCATGTTTCGGTCTTCTCTGCGTAGCAGCACACCGCGTCTTCGACGCCGGTCGTCGTGATACCAGTGTCGGTGATGCGGGCGTCGGCTGCGACGACTTCGTCGGCGGTTTCGGTCTCGACGCCGAGGTGGTTGAGGTGGTGGAACTCGCCGGGTGCTGCAGCCTCGGGATGTTCGCTGCCGACCTCGAACAGCACCAGCTTCAGGGGTGGGTTCTCGATGGCGAAGTTGGCATAGCCAGGCTTGGTCTTGGCAGGTTCGGCGCCAAACATCTTGGAATAGAAGTCAATGGCTTCGTCGAGGTCAGTGACGTTGAGGGCGAGTTGCAAGCGCATGAGGGATCACTTTCGAGAGAACGACGGTGTCGTCGTATTGATGATGATCGATATGTTAGCAACATATCGATCAATGTCAATACGCAAACGTCGCGTTCCCGAAATGGAGATCAAAACTGACTGCTCAGCGAGCGAAACGGTCTCCAATTCGCAGGCAGTTGACTCAGCGGGCGCGGAGTTCGAGGCGATCGCGCTGCGTGATGCGGTAGGTGCGATCTTGCTGCTCGAGCCAACCGAGGCGGATGAAGCTGGCAATCGCCTTGTTGACGCGCTCGCGTGATGCGCCGACCATCCCGGCGAGTTCTTCCTGCGTGACCGGCAGCGTGAACTGATCGGACCCGTCAGCGAGTTCGAGGAGGCGTTTCGCTGTGCGGCCAGTGACATCAAGGAACACAGAGTCAGCGAGCGCTTCGTCGGTGACGCGGATTCGCTGAGCGAGCATGCGGGTGACGTTCCACAGCAGCTTCGGATACTGATCGAACATCGCCAGAATCGGCTCGAAGGGAATGGCGAGCACGGTGGTGGGTTCGAGCGCACGGGCCATGGCCGAGCGGGGGCCGTTGTCGAGCATGCTCATTTCGCCGAACAGATCGTCGGGCTCCATCAGCGCGACGACGCTCTCACGACGGTCGATCGGGTTGGCGATCGCAATGGCCATGCGGCCACGGATCACCAGGTACAACGAGTCGGGCGGATCACCTTCGTTGAACAGCACGTCGCCGCGGATCAGGTGTCGCTCCTGGCCTGCTGCAGACACTGCAGCGAGCGCCTCCGGGGGCGCGTCGGCGAAGAAGTCGGTTCGGGCGAGGATGTCTTCGTGAGCCATGACGCAGGTCACGGTACTACCCTCAGAGGCTGTGCCGCATGTTGAAACAGTTTGGACTGTTGTCGTCGGCGGTGGCAATGGCCAGAGATTCGGCAAACAGAAGCAGTACGAGCTGATCGGCGACCGGCGCGTGATCGATCATTCCAAGGCCGTTGCCGAGCAAATGAGTGACGGTGTGGTGGTTGTTGTGCCCGCGAGTGACGCTGTTGCCGAGGGTGCAATAGCGGGTGGGAATTCTCGTTCGGCGTCGGTCCGGGCAGGTCTTGCGGCCGTGCCTGACGACGCAACAATCGTCTGTGTGCACGATGCAGCCCGCCCCCTTGCATCGCCTGCGGTATACGAGCGTGTGATTGCCGCGGTCGCAGCCGGCGCTGACGCAGCAGTGCCCGGCATTCCCGTGGCCGACACAATCAAAGTCGTGGAGGCCGATGGCACGGTGGTAGCCACGCCCGACCGGTCCACACTGGTGGCCGTGCAGACACCGCAGGCCTTCCGTGCTTCGGTGCTGCGCGCTGCGCATGCTGCCGGTGGCGACGCCACCGATGATGCTGCGCTGATCGAACAGGCGGGTGGGACCGTGGTCGTTGTCGAAGGCGATCATCTCAATCGCAAGATCACGCTGCCTGACGACCTGGAATGGGTGCGACGCAAGATGGGCGAACGATGACCAGGCTCGGCGATATCAGGGTCGGGCAAGGTTTCGATATCCACCAGTTCACCGACGATCCGAGCCGCACCCTCGTACTCGGTGGTGTTGTGTTCCCCGACAGCCCTGGGCTCGCTGGTCACTCTGACGCCGATGCGGTGGCGCATGCCTGTGCCGACGCGCTGCTCGGTGCAGCAGGCCTCGGTGACATTGGGATGCACTTCCCGGACACCGACGAACGGTGGCGTGGCGCTAACTCGATCACGATGCTGAAGCACGTGGTCAGTTTGCTTGCAGCGGATGGCTGGGGAGTCGGCAACATCGACACGGCACTCGTCTGTGAGCAGCCGAAGATTGCGCCGCGTCGCGACGAGATGCAACAGGTGCTGAGTGCGGCGGTCGGCGCACCGGTCACCGTGAAGGGTAATCGGGCTGAAAAGCTTGGTTCTATTGGTCGCAGTGAAGGTGTCGTGTGTTTTGCCACGGCGCTCATCCAACGAATGACGAACACGTCGGAAACGGACGAATCATGAGCAAGCAGGGTCGAGGCCGTGGTGCCTCCGGTGGAACAGGTAAGCGTCAGGGGCGGCCCGGCGGCAGTCCTGGCGGGAGCGCAGGTTCCAGTGCGGGTGGCCGCGCAGGCAGCCGTCCTGGTCAGCGCAGTGGGCCTCGGCCGGGCCAGCGCAGCGGTCCTCCGCCGCGCCGAACCGGCGGCCCGCAGGGTGGTGGCCGTGAGGCCGATCCACGTACCTCGGGTCGTGGGCTCGGTGGCAAGCAGATCGAGGGGCGCCAGGCCGTCCGCGAGTTGCTCATGGCTGAAAAGCGAAAGATCTACGACATCTTTATCAGTGCCGATCTCGAAGGTGATGCTGGCGTGGCCGACATCGTCGAGATCGCTCGCGCCCAGCGCGTCATGGTCACTTATATCGCTCGTGTCAAGCTCGATCGCGAGGCCCGCAGTGAATCGCCACAGGGTGTACTCGCCACTGCCGCTGAACTCGAAGAGGCCGACCTCGGCGAACTCCTCCGCACGAAAAACGGGGTCAAGCCGTTCCTGGTTGCCGTCGATGGCGTTACCGACCCGGGCAACCTCGGCGCGATCATCCGCAACTGTGATGGTGCTGGTGTCACCGGCGTGCTGCTTCCGAAGCATCGTGCTGTCCACGTGACGCCGACGGTGGCGAAGGCGTCGGCCGGTGCGATCGAGCACGTCCCAATCGCGCTCATCCCTGGCCTTCCCGCGACGCTCGCCAACATGAAGGATCACGGCATCTGGATCGTCGGTCTCGACGACAGCGCCGACCGGGATCTCTTTGAACTGGCGGCGCTGGCTAACGAACCGATTTGCCTCGTCCTCGGCGCTGAAGGTGGTGGCCTGTCGAAGCTCGTCCGGGAGCGGTGTGACACGATTGTGTCCATTCCGATGATGGGGCGTATTAGTTCGCTGAATGTTTCGGCTGCTGCGGCACTTTCGACGTACGAGATTGCTCGGGGTCGTCGCGCCGCGTCATAATCTCGCCGCGTCCGTGTTGGTTCTGATGCTCGATCGCGTCGGTCGGCCGGCAGCGTCGACTGACGACGTTCGAAAGTCCAGTGACGTCGCTATCGTCATGCCCCACGCCGGGTTAGCTCAGTTGGTAGAGCACTTGATTTGTAATCATGAGGTGGTGAGTTCGATCCTCACACCCGGCTCCATACGTCGTTAGGTTTCTCAAGCGATTACGGGCTCGTAATCGGTGTCAGTCAGAAGCCCGTCCTTGTGCCACGCCTTCGGGCGCCGCGGCGACTCAGCGCGGGCGAGTCGAAACGCTCGTTCGCTCGACAGGTCGAGGCCAGTTCCTTCTCGAGCTCAACACGTACGGGATCTGCGACTTTCCTATCACCCACCATTGGGGACGCCCAGGTACGTTGCAAGATCGGCGAGGGCTTGGGGGGTTCTCTCGACGTGGCCCCGTCAGGAACTGACGTCGAGGCGGATGTCGTACGCGCAGGTGTGAGCGCCGCTGGTCTTGTGGGTGACCCGTTGCACGTTTGCTTCGGGAATCAATGTGCGGAGGTACTCGAGTTCGCTGGCGCAGGCCTGCGGGTAGTGGCTTGCAACGGCCCAGATAGCGCAGTTGTGAAGGTTGATCCGAAAGTGACCGTCGGCGACTGCTTCGAAGTCGGCGAGGTAGCCCTGTTCGTCGAGGATCTCGGTGAGGATGGCG
>CALAHA010000206.1 GCA_937891565.1 uncultured Ilumatobacter sp.
GCCGGCTGAGGTCGAGCGCTTCTTGCACGTCGCCGGGGAACAGCAGCGGCATGTGGAGGTCGACGGCGGTTGCGTCACTCGATGACGGGACCGTCGACGACTTGGCTGCCGGGTCGTCACCGACGACGGCAATCACGCCGCCGTGTTGCGACGTGCCGGCGAACACGGCATGGCGAATTGCATCGCTGCTCCGGTCGAAGCCCGGGCCCTTGCCGTACCAAATGCCGACGACGCCGTCGTACTTGGCGTCGTTGAGCGTCATGGCGAGTTGACTGCCCATCACGGCGGTGGCGGCCAGTTCTTCATTGACGCCGGGCTGGATCACGATGGGGAGGTCGGGGACCGTGGCCGACGCACGCTGCAGTTCTTCGGTGTAGGTGCCGACCGGGGAGCCCTGGTAGCCAGATGCGAACGCGGCGGTGGTCAGGCCGAGCTTGCGATCGCTACGGAGTTGATCGACTGCGATGCGTGCAACTGCCTGCACCCCGGACAAGAACACCGTGCCCGACTCGGACCGAAATTTGTCGGCCAGTACGTAGTCGGTCATCCGATCGCCTGTGGGTTCCGTCTTGGCCATTTCTGTCCTCCTCGATCGCAGCTTCCACCAACGTTGTATCGCGTTTTGAGGGGGTGTTTGAGAACCGGGGTCACTCGACCGGGTGTTGGCAGTTCCAGGCCAGCTGTTGACACGTTGCGCTGAATCTGGGCCGGGGTCGGCTGGGGTCGGCTGGGGTCGGCTGAGGTCGGGCACGTGCCGGTACTTCAGACGGCTGTGCGGGTTAGACGAGGAAGTGCTTGACCGCGAGTCGTTCGGCTGAATCGTCACCGGGGACGCTGAGCTGCGCAACCACCCTGAGGTACGGCCACTCGGCCGGCGTGAGCTGCTGATACTCAAAGGTGAGTTCACCAGCTGCTGGGTGAGAAAAACGTCGAAGGCGAGTCTCGAAGCCGGACACGTCGTGTTCTGGCCACCAGGCCGCGAACTCTTGGCTCTCTTGGGTCAAGATGCCGACGAGTTCGGTCATTGCTGGGTCGTGACGCACGGACGATGTCGCCGAACGGAACTCGGCGAGTGCCTGGCGCGCGTGAATGTCCCAGTCGACGATGAGGTCTCGTGTTGCCGTGTCGGCAAAGAGCACCCAGAGCAGGTTGCGGCGTGGTGGTTCGAGTTCGACAATGCGCGGGTACAACCGAGCCTGGGCGGTGTTCCATGCAACGAACTCCCAGTGCGGCCCGAGAACGTATGCCGGCGATGGCATGAGGGAGTCGAGGAGGCGGATGAGCGCACTCGGTGCCTCGGACGGCGCCTCGACGGATGCCGTACCTGGGTCGGTCAGCGCGATGAGGTGTTCTTGGCCTGCGTCGTCGAGGCGGAGTGCCCGGCCGATTGCCAACAGCACGTCGTCGGATGCGTTGATCCGCCGGCCTTGTTCGAGCCATGTGTACCAGGTGACCGACACGCCGGCGAGGAGCGCGACCTCTTCACGGCGGAGCCCGGGGGTACGACGACCGCGGCCGGGAGGCAGGCCGACTTGCTCGGGCCGCGTCGCCTCACGACGCGCCCGCAGGAACTCGGCGAGCTCCTTGCGATGGTCTGTCGCTTCACCCATGCAGCAGAGTCAACCACGGATGCGGATTCCCCCTCCACGTTTGCGTCGAAGAACACGTTGGTATCCACGCGACAACCTCGACGCAAACGGCCTGCTCAGCCGGGGAAGGCGCGACAGGGTTGGCCGCGGAGGCTGCCGCATTCCGGGTATGCGGCGGGCGGGTTGATGCCCGGGACGACGGGGAGAACGACCTTGCTGGCAACGGCTCCGCCGAGGCCAATCGTGACCCGTTCGCCGCCGCTGATCGTGTCGAAGATCCAAA
>CALAHA010000207.1 GCA_937891565.1 uncultured Ilumatobacter sp.
GCGTCGATCCATTGCTCGTTGACGGCCCGGTCGACAAGACCACCGAGGCCGGGGCTGAATTCGCCGAAGGCGTTGCGAACAATGGCGAGGCCTTGATCCCAGGAAACGTCGCCTGCGGCCATCGGTAGCGGTGCGACGAGATCCCACCAGGGCAGTCCGCGTTCGGGGGCGTGGCCGTGCAGTTGCGCCTTGACCTGCATCCACCGACGGAAGTCAGGGAGCGAGGTTGTCACTGCCGACTGCATGGCTCCGAATGTTGCTGTGCTGACGTTGTTCCCGAAGAGCGACGCATCGAGCGGTGACGTCCAATCTCGACGGCGGTTGATGACGTTTGCCTCGCCCTTGATCGCGTTCATTGCTGCAGCGACCGGGACTTCGACCGTCGGCCATGCAGCAAGCTCGGCGTCATAGCCAGCACGACGCACCGCTGAATCAGCATTGGTCGCAAGGCCGCGCACGGCAGGCATCGGCAACGTTGCGGGGCCATTCGGCAGATCGACCTCGGTGGTCAACTGGGATGTGACGTCGCTCTGCAGACGCCCCCACGCTCCGGACCCGGTTGTCGACAGCTCGGCGTAGAGATGCTCTTCGGACTCAGACATCTGATGGGCGGCGCGTGCGGCGAAGCGACTGAGCGGGCCGATGTGGTCGCGTGCCTCGGTGGACACGGCAGCGAGTTCGTTGGCGCCAAGCGACTTGACCCACTCGGCCAGCCGAGCAAGCAGCGGACGCATTGACGCACCGACCATGTCGATCTCGCTCATCAGCGACTGCGCCTGTGCATTGCGCGAGTCGGTCGAAACGGTCGCGTGGACGTAGGCGTCGAGCAGGTCGAGGTCATCACTGACGCGGTTGAATTCGATGATCGCCCGATCTGCAGCAGTTCCGTCAGCATCCGTGAGCGTGCGCTGGTCGGTGGCGCGGATGTTGAGTTCGTCGAAGAGGGCGATCAGCCGCTCGACATCAGCGGTCGATCGTTCCTTCGCATCGCTGAACGAGCGGGAGTCGAACGATTCGTGAACATCGGCGACACTCCAACGGGGGAGCGAATCGGCTGGTTCGGTGATCGTCATGGTTGCTCTCGAGAATCCCTCGGGGCGAGCCCCGCATCGTGTGAAGGAGCGAGCCTTTAGCAGGCGCCGCGTGTGTCAGGAACGGGTGTCGACGACGGGGCTATGTCGGTGACGAAGGCAGCGTTGGTTGCAGAAACGGTGAAGCCGAGACGTTGGTACATCGCGACAGCTGCAGCGTTGTCGGCATCGACGTAGAGCAGGGCAATGGTGATGCCTTGACCGGCAAGATGCTCGAGTCCGGCGAGCGTCAGTTGCTTGCCGAGGCCGAGTCCGCGGAAGTCTGGGTCGACCGCAATGACATAGATTTCGCCGACTCGCTCGCCACCAGGATCGACAGGCTCGTGGACCTTGGTCCAGCAGAACGCGGCCATCCGACCATCGCGTTCATGAACACGGAACCCGGTTGGATCGAACCAATCTTCACCCCGACGCTGGCAGAACGTGTCGAGGGTCCAGCCGCCTTGCTCGCCGTGATCTGCAAAGGCTCGGTTGTTGACCGACAACCAGCTCTCGTCGTCGGTCCCCGGACGGAAGTCGCGTGTTTCAACGTTGACAACGAAGCTGGTTGGAAGCGAACGGCGCATCTGGAAGAGGGTCCGATCGGCGTGCATCCCAGCATCGGTGGCGAGGGTTCGATGTGCCGTGGTCGGCTCGAAAACCCACCAGTTGACGTGCCCTCCGCCGTCGTACGCGACGACGTCGATAGCTGATTCGATCAGCTCGGGGCCGATCGTGGCCATCTCGTAGCGGTGATGCGGATGAATCACCAACTCGAAGGCGTAGGAGTCGTTGCCGCGAGATACCTGGGCATATGCGACGGGATGGTCGTGGCCTGGTTCCCATGCAACGAGGCCGGCGAAGCCGTTGTGCCCGCCATTCACGAGGTCGAGATACAGGTGGTCGGAAAGCGGCCGCCGTCCATCAGCACGTGTTGCCGCATCGAGAAGCTCGTTGACCGCAGCGATGTCGTCGCTTTCCATCTGTCGCTTGATCTCGAGACGCCGCATGAAGTGACGCTATCCCCGCAAGTTCTGGCTGGTCGGGCTGGTCGGGCTGGTCGGGCGAGTTGGAGCGAGCTGGTTGGACGTATCTTGCATCGAACCAGAAAGGTCAACTATTCTGTAATGGCAAACGAGGTTCCGCCACCTGTTTGCTGCGAGCGTCAGGACCCGCCTCCTGACCTCGCCGTGCGACGGCCCCTTCCGAGGGGTCGTCGCCGCTTTTTCGGGTCAGTCACTCAAGATCGATAGTTCTCAACGAACGGCGCGTAGTGCTCGACTGAGGCTGCGTTCAGCGCTTCGCAGCTGACGCTCGGCTTCGTGGATCGCCACAACCACGTCGTCTCGATCGCCTCCGCGGAACGGCTCTGCCAGTCCGCCGACGCGCTCTCGCGAGCGGGCGACGCTGTCGGCGATCGAAGAAAGTTCGGCAGCAGTGCGTTCGAGGGATTCGGCCACCCAGACAGGCTACCGAGCGGTCACACTGTGCCAGGCACAGTGTGACCGCTCCGGTAGCTGGCCAAAACGATGCCGAGAGCTCGGCCGTCTCGTCGATACGATTCATATGCGTGATCAGCGTTCGTGACGACCTGCGTGCCCTCGAGGGGTACCACTCTGCCCAGGTCGATGTTCGCATCCGGCTGAACACGAACGAATCGCCGGAGCCGCCACCCGCTGCATTCCGTGATGCGATGGCCGCTGAGGTGTCCAAGATTGAGTGGAATCGATATCCCGACCGTGCCGCCGTGGCGTTGCGTGAGGCCATTGCTGAGAGCCATGGCGTCGATGTTGCACAAGTGTTCGTTGCGAACGGCTCCAATGAGGTGTTGCAGACCGTGCTGCTGGCCTACGCCGGGCCGGGCCGCACCGTTGCAACCTTCGAGCCCACGTACCAGATGCATGCACAGATCGCCCGCGTTACTGGTGCCACGGTGGTCGAAGGCCAGCGCGCTGACGACTTCACCCTCGATCCCGTCGAAGTCGAACGAGTAATCACCGGATCGCAGCCGCACGTCGTTTTTCTCACCTCACCGAACAACCCGACCGGGCTCGTCGAGCCAATGGAGCGTGTTCGCCAGATGCTCGACCTCGCGCCCGGCCTCGTCGTGGTCGATGAGGCGTATGCCCAGTTCTCCGACTGGAGCGCCCTCGAGTTGATCGACGAAGACACGCCGATGGTGGTCACACGCACCTTTTCCAAGACCTGGTCGATGGCCGGCGCTCGCCTCGGTTATCTGATCGGCCCGTCGTGGCTGGTTGCTGAACTGGACAAAGTCGTCCTGCCGTATCACCTCGATGCCGTCAAGCAGATCGCTGGCCGGCTCGCACTTCGCTTCGTGAGCGACATGGATGACCGAATCAGCCAGACCGTTGCCGAACGCACGCGCATCTCGGCGACGCTCGCTGATCTCGGCACCACCGTGTTTCCGAGCGGCGCAAACTTTGTCCTCTTCCGGCCAGACGGCCATGAAGGGCGTGCCGTCTGGCAAGGCCTAGTCGATCGGAGTGTCTTGATCCGTGACTGCTCGGGTTGGCCTCGCCTTGGGAACTGTTTGCGGGTCACCGTTGGCGCCCCTGACGAAAACACCGCATTCCTCGACGCGCTCGGCGAGGTCCTTGCCGACCAATCCACCAGACTCCCGCCCAGCCTCGAAACCAGTCAGAACGGAGCCGACCAATGAGTCGCACTGCCACCCGCACTCGCACCACCAAAGAGACGTCGATCGAGATTTCGATCGACCTCGATGGCACTGGTGTCACCGACATCTCGACGGGGATCCCGTTCTATGACCACATGCTCGATCAGATCGGCCGCCATGGTGCCTTCGACCTGACGATCAAGGCCACGGGTGATCTTGAGATCGACACGCACCACACCGTCGAAGACGTCGCCATCACCCTCGGCGAGTGCTTCGCCGAAGCGCTCGGTGACAAAGCAGGCGTCCGTCGCTTTGCCAGCGGCAAGTATCCGCTCGATGAAGCACTGATCGATGTCGCACTTGACCTGTCTGGTCGACCGCACGTCGAGTGGCACGTCGAGATGCCCGAGAGCCTCGCGCTGGGCAACCCAGCATTTGACCCGCAGTTGGCCGAGCACGTCGTGTCGTCCTTCGCGACGGCGGCGGGCATCACGCTGCACGTCGAAATGGTGCGCGGCCGCAACACGCACCACGTGATCGAAGCCACGTTCAAAGGTCTTGCTCGGGCTCTACGAGACGCAGTCCGGATCGAAGGTCCAGGGGGCGTGCCTTCGACGAAGGGTGTTCTGTGACCAAACCCGTGGTGGCCGTCATCGACTACGGCATCGGCAACTCGCACTCGGCGCAGAAGGCGTTGGAAGTCTGCGGGGCTGACGCTCGACTCACCGCTGACCCCGAACTGATTGCCTTGGCTGACGGCGTTGTCCTGCCTGGCGTCGGGGCGTTTGGCGCGTGCATGGCTGCGCTGCGCAACGGCGGCCTCGGGCAGCCCGCCCTCGACGCAGTC
>CALAHA010000208.1 GCA_937891565.1 uncultured Ilumatobacter sp.
TCGCTCGAGGACATCGGCATGATGCGCACCATCGCCGATCTCACGGTGGTGTGCGTGAGCGATGCCAATCACCTTCGCGGTGTGCTGCGAGCATCAGTCGACCACCCCGGGGCGATGTACCTCCGGCTCGGACGGGGTCGCGACCCACAGGTGTATGACGAGGTCCCGAACATCGTGTTCGGCACAGCAATCCGCCTCCGCGAGGGTTCCGACGTGGCGCTCATCGTCACCGGTTCCGAAGTCCATCCCGCCCTTCAGGCGGCCGAGCAACTCTCAGCTGCAGGGATCGAAGCGCGGGTGATCGACATGCACACCATCAAGCCGCTCGACGTTGATGAAGTGCTGCGTGCCGCCGATGAATGCGCAGCTGTGATCACAATCGAAGAAGCAAATCGCACTGGTGGTCTTGGCAGCGCCGTGGCCGAGGTGCTGGCGGATCATCGCCGCTCAGTGCTGTTCGTGCGCCACGGCGTGCCAGACGAGCACGTACTTATCGGCCCTCCTGGTGCCCTCTACGCTCATTACCGACTTGACACGCCGGGCCTCGTGGCGGTCATCACCGAAACCCTCAAGGGAGTCTGACCATGACTCTATTGCCGTCTCATCCACTCACCGCCGACCAGGTCTGGCGTGACCGCGCCAGCGCCGTCATCCCTAACGGAATGTATGGCCATCAGAGCGCCCAACGGATGCCAGAAGGCTTCCCACAGTTCGTGGCGCGGGGCGACGGCGCCCGCATCTGGGACGTCGACGGCAACGAATACGTCGACTTCATGTGCAGCTACGGGCCGATCGTGCTGGGTCATCATCACCCGAAGGTGGAAGAGGCTGTCCGTCGGCAGCAAGCTCTCGCTGACTGTCAAAATGGGCCGTCGCCGGCGATGGTGGAACTGTGCGAATTATTCGTCGATCGGGTCGAGCACGCCGACTGGGCGATCCTCGCCAAGAACGGCACGGATGCCACCACCATGTGCGTCACCATCGCGCGTGCCGCCACCAATCGTCGCAAAGTGATGGTGGCCACGGGCGCGTATCACGGTGCTGCTCCGTGGTGTACACCGAACCCGAGCGGCGTCCTGTCGGAAGATCGCGCTCATTTGGTGCACTACACATTCAACGATGCAGAAACGGTGAGAGCTGCCGTGGAGAAATGCGGCGACGATCTTGCTGCGATCGTGGTGTCGCCATTCAAACACGATGCTCGTTTCGAGCAAGAGCTCGTCGATCCCGAGTGGGCTCGGATGCTGCGACGCATCTGCGACGAGACGGGCGCTGCGCTCATCCTCGACGACGTGCGGTGCGGTTTCCGTCTTGCGTACGGCGGGTCATGGGAACCGATCGGCGTGAAGCCTGATCTCAGCGCGTGGAGCAAGGCGATCGCCAACGGCTATGCGTTGGCGTCGGTCATGGGCAACGACAAGTTCCGCGATGGCGCTGGATCGGTCTTCGTCACTGGCTCGTTCTGGTTCTCGGCGGTGTCGATGGTGGCGGCCATTGCCACCATCACTGCGCTCGGCGAGGAGGACGGCCTCGGTTCGATGGAACGTGCCGGTCAACGTCTGCGCGACGGGCTGTCTGCACAGGCGGCATCGCATGGCCTGACGATTCGCCAGACGGGCCCGGTCACGATGCCGTTGCTCACCTTCGCTGCCGATGCCGACTTCGAACGCTCGCACCTCTTTGCCGGGAGCGCTGCTCAGCGGGGCGTCTACCTTCACCCTTGGCATAACTGGTTCGTGTGCGCCGCTCATACCGACGACGATGTCGACACAGCGCTGCAAGCGACTGACGCAGCCTTTGCCGACGTACGGGCCACCTTCGGGGCAGACTGAACCGTGGACCACGCTTCCGAGCGCGAACAACTGGTCATGTTGAGTCGGCGGGCATCATCGTCGGGTCTCAGTGTCGGCACCTCCGGCAACCTCAGTATCAGGGTCGACAGCGGAGTCCTGATCACGCCCAGCGGTCGCGACCCTGAACGCGCCGACCTGGGCGACATCTGCCTGATGGACCTCGATGGCAGTCAGATCGGCGGTGACCTGGATCCATCGTCGGAGGTGCCGATGCATCTCGCCATCTATCGAACTTCTGATGCGGACGCAGTGGTGCACACCCACTCCCCATATGCGACAACCCTGTCGCTGACCATCGATGAACTCCCCGCCGCGCACTACACCATCAATGGGCTGGGCGGCCCCGTGCGCGTGGCGCCGTATGCGACGTTCGGCACCCCCCAACTTGCTCAGAACATCGCAGCCGCTCTCACAGACCGAAGTGCGGCCATCCTGCAGAACCACGGGGCTATCACGACAGGGGCGTCGCTCCAGCAGGCCTTCGACAGAGCGGTGCTCCTCGAGTGGCTGTGCACCCTGCACTGGCGAGCCCTGCAAGTGGGTAGGCCAAAGATCCTCACCGAGTCCGAACTAGCGGACGTGCGCGATCAGTCGGCCCGTTTGCGCTACGGGTCGCAGCGGTGAGTGTCACGATGGCCGCCTCGGACACCGTCGTGTGTCTTGGTGTGCACGTCCTCGACATTCATGGTCGCCCCATCTCACAGATTCCCGAAACAGGACAGGCCGGTGCACGCATCGAGGAGATCCGACTGTCCGCCGCCGGCACGGCCGCCGGCACCGCAGTCGACCTCGCCAAGTTGGGGGCACACGTCATCAGCATCGGCAGCATCGGGAGCGACGAGGTCGGCGATTTCCTGCTGGCGTTGATGCACCGACACGGCGTCGACACGCGGGGCGTGGTTCGCACGGATGCCGCCCAGACATCGGCCACGATCCTCCCGATCAAGCCCAACGGCGATCGTCCTGCGTTCCATGTGGTCGGAGCGAATGCCCATCTCACCATCGAGCATGTCGATCGGAAGATGCTCACCAGCGGGTCGATCCTGCTGCTGGGTGGCCCGGACTCGATGGGCCCATTCTGCGGTTCCGATGCGCGCACCGTGCTCGGTTGGGCACGCCAGGGTGGGATGGTCACGACCATGGACCTCCTCGGGGCGCGACCCTCGCTGCGCGCCGATGACCTGCGCGCTCTGCTACCGCTGGTCGACCACCTGCTCCCCAATGAGGAGCAGTTGGGTGATCTGTTTGGGGTGACCGATCCGCTCGATGCTGCCCGGAGGGCGATCGATTGCGGTGTCGGGTGTGTCGTGGTGTCCCTCGGGCCGGATGGATGCCTCGTGGTCGACGCGTCGGGTCACGTGCACGTACCGGGTCGAGTCGTCGACGTGGTCGACACCACCGGGTGCGGTGATGCTCTCACCGCCGGATACGTCCGCGGGTTGATGACCGGGCTCGCACCAGCGGCGGCAGCAGAGATCGGGGTTCTTGCTGCTTCGCTGGTGGCGACCGGGCTCGGCTCCGACGCCGGCATCGTCGACCTCGCCGGCACGCTCGCTGCTGCCGATCGCTTTGCGGTACGGACTCCATCTCGGGCATTCAACTAGAAACTCGTCGCCGGCGCTGTTGCGTTGGTCGAGTGGGGCGCGGCACACCGTCGACGCTGTCTGATTGGTTCGCAGATGGCGCATTAGACGGAGTCTTGCTTTGAGTCGTCCATGATCGCATTCGATCCGGTTTGTGGCGTACCAGGTGCTGTCGTGGAGCACTTCTGGGACAAGGTCATCGACAATGCGCAGTAGTGGCGCAGCAAGATCAGTCGTCATCTCTCTTGACCGGTCAGGGCCCGCCAATATCATCTCGAAGAAGTTGGTGGCCGCTGCGACGCTGCGTTGTTTCGAGACGAACACGTCGATGACCTGGCCGTGCTGGTCGACTGCTCGGTACACGTATCGCCACACACGGCCGCCCGGACGTGGGTCTCATCGACGAACCAGCGATCACCAACGCTGTGCCTGCATGGCCGAGCCGCCTCCATGAGTAGTGGTGTGAAGCGTTGCGCCCATCGGTATCAGCGCACCGCCAGCAAGATTACCTCCGGCAAAATGCGTGAGGCATTCGATCGCCAGGCCAAGGGCCAGCAAATCGGAGTGATGAGCGGCCGCGACCGAGGCCCTTCTCCGCCAACCAGCGGTCGAGAGGCTCCGCTATTCGGTATGAGGGGTATCCGAACCATCTAACTCGGCGAACTTGGCCGCCATCGTCGGGTTGCCACGCGTCAACTTCTTGATCGTGACGTCTTGCGCCTTGTCGTTCGCCAACCGCAAATTTCGATCGGTTCCCTGAAGTGCCTTCTTCGTCTTCTCCAGGTGCTCGATCGACTTGTCGATCTCGTCGATCGCAGTCTGAAAGCGCCGAGATGCGAGGTCGTAGTTTTTCCCGAATGCGTCCTTGAACGTCTCGAGGTCATCTTCGAAGTTCGTGACGTCAATGTTCTGCGACTTCACCAACGCGAGCTCCGACTTGTACTTCAGCGAACTCAGCGCAGCGTTGCGCAGCAACGTGATGATCGGGATAAAGAACTGCGGCCGAACGACATACATCTTCGGATGGCGGTGAGAAACATCGACAATCCCTGAGTTGTAGAGCTCGCTGTCTGGCTCTAGCAAGGAAACCAAGATCGCGTACTCGCAGCCCTTCTCGACTCGATCCTTGTGGAGCTCTTTGAAAAAATCCTCGTTCTTACGCTTCGTCGCGGTTCCGTCTGTCTCGTTCTTCATTTCGAACATGATTGAAACGATTTCAGTGTCAGCCTCGTCGCACTCCCGGAAGATGTAGTCGCCCTTGCTGCCGGCCCGCGCATCATTGTCCTTTTCGAAGTAGGAACGGGGAAAAGCTGTGGCGCGGAGCTGGTTGAACGTGGTCTCGCAATGCTGTTCGAGGGTTTCCCCGACCATCTTTGTCGAGAGCCGCGCTTTCATATCCCGCAGCCGCTCGATCGACTCATCGCGATCCTTGATCTGAGTCTCGTACTTGTCCCTCAGAGACTTTTCGTCGCGCTCCTTCTCAAGCCCCGCCCGGTTCAGACCGTTTTTCAGCTCGTCGCGCTCCTTTTCGACCGCACCGACTGCGGCGGTGATTGCCAGCTTTTGTTCAACCTCGCCAGCGTCGAGCTTCGCGATCAGCTGCTGGATCTGTGAATCTTTTTCTGCTGCTGTTTTCTGCAGTTCGTTCAAGGCTTTCGCCTCTGCCAGCGCTACCGCGCTGTGCTTATCCAGCTCTGCGAGCTTCAGCCGCTCGTGCAAATCGCGCTCGAACTCGCTGTCGCGGACCTGTTTCTGGATCTCTGCGAACCCTGCCCCGTCGATGCTGAATGTCTGACTGCAGTGCGGGCACTTGACGTCTTGCATAGCTCGTTCTCCTTCATTTCATTCCGTGGTCCGCGGGCCGTTGCCGGGCAAGCGGTGGATCAGATATTCCCGCTCCTGCCAAGCTACGCCACCTTCAGCCGGTCGGAGACTCTGGTTCTCGGGTTGCATCCAGTTTGATGATTGCCCACGGCCTCAACGAGGTAGCGAGAGCGGGTTCTCTGGTCAGCACGAAGACGGCATCGACGGTT
>CALAHA010000209.1 GCA_937891565.1 uncultured Ilumatobacter sp.
CACATTGTGTTCCCTTACCGGCTCCCTGTCGGCCGAGAATGATGAGGCGAGCGCCCGGAATCATCTGGCGTGACCTACTTCAAGAAGCCCTCGTAGTTGCGCAGGGTGAGTTGGCTGTCAATCTGGCGCATCAATTCAAGCGCAACGCCGACGGCGATCAGCACGCTGGTACCAGCGAACCCGAAGGAGTTCACGTCGGCAGCGATCAGCAAGATATACGGCAGGATCGCAATGATCGCTACGAAGACAGCGCCAGGAAGCGTGATGCGATTGACAGCCTTGCCGAGATACTTCTCGGTCTGCATACCCGGTCGGATGCCCGGAATGAAGCCACCCTGCTTACGCAACTGGTCGGCCTGACGAATCGGGTCGAACGCAATTGAGTTGTAGAAGTAAGCGAAAGCGATAATCATCAGCGCAAGAATCGTGATGTACACCACGTTTTGCGGGTTGACGATGTACTCATCAACGAAACGCTGCACGGTGCTGCGCCAGCCTTCGCCACCGCTACCACCAAGGACGTTCGAGCCAATAACGGGCAGGAGCAAGATGGAGCTGGCGAAGATGATCGGAATCACGCCGGACTGGTTGACCTTCAACGGGATGTAGGTGTTTTGGCCACCCATCATCCGGCGTCCTACGACACGTTTCGCAAATTGGACGGGGATGCGACGCTGACCCAACTCGACAAACACCACCGCCACAATGATGCCAAGCGTCAGGACCACCATCGCTACGAACCAGAAGACCTTGTTGAGCTGAAGAATACCCCAGAAGCCACCCGGCAACGAGGCCACGACTGACGCAAAGATGAGCATCGAAATACCGTTGCCGATACCGCGCTGCGAAATCATTTCGCCCATCCACATCAGCACGGCCGTACCGGCGACGAGGGTGGGAATGATCAGGTAGCCGCGAGGCCAGACCCCATCCGGCAAGAGAGGCACGGTGGGCGCTGCACTGGCGGCGGAAAAAAACGCTGTGCCCCGACCCGTGCCGAAGATAAAGACAAGGCCAGTCGACTGGAGCGTCGCCAAAGCAATGGTGACGTACCGCGTGTACTGCGTGATCTTGCGTTGGCCAACGGCGCCGTCCTGCTGGAGTTCTTCCAGCTTTGGAATCACGACGCCGAGCACCTGCATGATGATCGAGGCGGTGATGTACGGCAGGATTCCGAGCGCGAAGATCGAGAACGACTCGAAGGCGCCACCAGAGAACAAGTTGAGGAAGCCGAGGGCACCCTGCTCGCTCGTCTGCGCACGCAGCTGCTCAACGGCGATGCCATCGATGCCGGGTACAGGAATGGCGACGCCAAGTCGGTACACGATCACCATCAAGATGACGAACATCAGCTTATTGCGGAGGTCCGAAATCTTGAAGATATTCAGGAGATTCGAAATCAAAGGAAACAGCTCCCGGTTGGGGTGACGGTCGAGTGGGGCAACAGAACGTCAGGCTAGACAAACGCCCTCCGACCGTACCAGCGCGAGCAGAAGCTCCACGCGGCAGGCCACGAACGATGAACAGATCGATTAACGGTTGGCGAACTGGTTGCCCTGCACTGGAGGACGACCGGCCTTGCCTTCTTCCTTGAAGGGAAGCGTGACAAGCGTGACCGAACCGCCAGCAGCCTCGATGGCCGCAATGGCCGAGGCAGACGCTCCGTGGGCGTGCACATTCACCTTGGTGGTGATTTCACCACGGGCAAGGATCTTGGCGAAATCACCCTTCGTGAGCAGACCACTCTGGACGAGCATGTCGAGGTCGATGTCGGAACCGACCTTTTCAGCCAAGTCGTTGAGGGCGTGAAGATTGATCGCCTGGTACTCGACGCGGAACGGGTTATTAAACCCGCTCAACTTCGGGACACGCTGCTTGAGGGGAGTCTGTCCACCCTCGAAACCGCGGGCAACAGTGTTACGGGCGCGCTGGCCCTTGGAACCACGGCCGGCTGTTTTGCCGCCCTTGCCACCGGTACCGCGCGCCTTGCGCTTGCGACTTCTGTTCGACCCCGGTGCGGGTGCGAGTTCATGAACCTTCATGTTCAGCTCTCTTCCGTGACGTTTTCAGTCACAACGATCAGGTGCGGAACTCGGGCAATCATGCCACGAATCTCCGGACGGTCAGGAAGTGTGTTGGTGTTGCCAATCCTGCCGAGGCCGAGCGCACGGAGTGTTCCGCGGTGCTTTGGCTTGGTGCCGATAACGGACTTGATCTGCTTCACATGAATTTGGCTCATGATGCAGCTCCTACTTCGGCAGTGGCCGGTGCCTTCTCCGAAGAGGAGTCAGCGGCAGGCTTCTTGTTCCGCTCGTTATATGCGTTGAGCAGACCCTTGGGGATGCACTCTTCCGGAGTGAGACCACGGCGAGCCGCAATCTCGTCGGGCCGCTGCAAGGACTTGAGGCCCTGAATCGTCGCACGAGCAACGTTGATGTGGTTGGCCGAGCCAAGCGACTTCGACAACACGTCGTGCACGCCCGCCTCTTCAAGAATAACTCGAGCGGCACCACCGGCGATCACGCCGGTACCGGTTGCTGCCGGCTTCATCATCACTCGTGCTCCGCCGGTCTGGCCGAGCACGGGATGGATGATGGTCGAGCCAGCCATCGGGACCTCGAACAGGTTCTTGCGAGCTTCTTCGGTGCCTTTCTGGATCGCCAAAGGTACTTCCTTGGCCTTGCCGTATCCGAGGCCGACCTTGCCATTGCCGTCGCCAATCACCACGAGTGCGGTGAAGGAAAAGCGACGGCCGCCCTTGACGACCTTGGCGACGCGGTTGATGGTGATGACGCGTGATTCACGCAGACCATCGGGATCCTCGCGGCGGCTATCGCCACGACCATCACGGTTGTTGTTTCCAAAAGCCATCAGAACTCCAGTCCTGCTTCACGTGCGGCGGATGCGACGGCTGCAATGCGACCGTGGTAGGCGAAGCCACCCCGGTCGAAGACGACCTTTTCAATACCAGCGGCCTTGGCGCGCTCGCCGATGAGCACGCCGATCTTGGTAGCGGCTTCGACGCTCGAACCTGTCCCTGCGGAACGCAGTTCAGATTCGTTGGTCGACGCCGAGGCAAGTGTGGTGCCGGCATCGTCGTCGATGACCTGCACCGAGAGGTGCTTGTTCGAACGGAACACTGCGAGACGAGGACGCGCCGCTGTGCCGTGGATCTTTTTGCGAACACGACGGTGGCGACGGATGCGACCGTTGCGGCGTGCTTGTGCGACTTTCGTCATAACTACTTCTTTCCTGCCTTGCCGGCCTTGCGGACAACACGTTCGCCGAGGTACCGGACACCCTTGCCCTTGTACGGCTCAGGCTTGCGGAGGCTGCGAATGTTTGCGGCCACCTGGCCGACGACTTCTTTGTCGATGCCCGACACGATGACCTGTGTTTGCGCCGGGAGCTCAAACGAGATCCCTTCGGGGGCTTTGACGTCGATGGTATGACTGAAGCCGAGGCTCAGACGAATGTCTTTGCCCTGCGCTTCGGCTCGGTAACCAACGCCCACGATCTGGAGTTCTTTCTTGAACCCCTCGGTGACGCCGAGAACCATGTTGTTGACGAGGCTGCGAACCAAGCCGTGCAACGCCTTACTTTTGTGCTCGTCGTTCGGACGAACGCACGTGAGCGTGTCGCCATCAACGTCGATGGTGATGCCGCCAGGGATCTCACGATCAAGTGAGCCCTTGGGCCCCTTCACCGTGATGTGGGTGCCAACAATGTTGACATCGACCCCTGCGGGCACCGTGATCGGTGCTTGTCCAATTCGTGACATGAGTGGTTCCTTACCAGACGTAACAGAGGACTTCGCCGCCGACCTTGCGCTTTCGCGCTTCCCGGTCGGTCATGAGGCCCTTGCTGGTGGATAGGACAGCGACACCCAGGCCACCGAGCACACGAGGTACGTCGGTGGAGCTGCGGTACACCCGCAGCCCAGGGGTCGAAATGCGGCGGAGGCCCATGATCGTACGATCACGGTCTTCGCTGTATTTCATAATGATGGTGAGCGTTTCACCGACGCCGCGAGGAGACGGAGTTGTCTCGAAGCTCGTGATGTAGCCCTCCTTCTGGAGGACCACAGCGAGTGCGACCTTTTGCTTCGACGACGGCATGGGAACCTCGTCGTGCTTGGCCGTGTTCGCGTTGCGAACTCGGGTCAGCATGTCTGCGATGGGATCTGTCAACATTTTCTAACTCCTCACCAGCTCGACTTCGTCAGGCCCGGGATCTCACCGGCGTGTGCGAGCTCACGCAGACACACACGGCAGAGACCGAACTTGCGATAGACGGAACGGGCACGACCGCAGCGTTTGCAGCGGGTATAGGCGCGAACCTTGAACTTCGGCTTCGCGTTTGCCTTATTGATCAGTGCTTTTTTGGCCATGGTTCAGCTCACTTGCTCTTTCGGCCGCCGAAAGCGGGGCCTTTGCGACGCTTCTTGCGTGGCTCATTGTCTGCGTCAGCGCCCTTTTTGAAGGGGAAACCGTAAGCGTCAAGCAGAGCCTTGCCTGCTTCGTTGCTCTTGGCCGTGGTGACGATGGTGATGTCCATGCCGCGGGGATGATCAGCCTTGTCGGGATCAATCTCAGCGAACATCGTCTGCTCGGACAGGCCGAACGTGTAGTTGCCGTTGCCGTCCCAGCTGTGTGCCGGCAGGCCTCGGAAGTCACGAATACGGGGGATGGCAACCGAGATCAGGCGATCCAGGAATTCCCACATCCGGTCACCGCGCAGGGTGACCTTCGTCCCGATGGCCTGGCCTTCACGCAACTTAAAGTTGGCGATTGACTTGCTGGCCTTGGTGATGACCGGCTTCTGACCAGAGATGACCGTGAGGTCAGCGACAGCAGCTTCGATCAGCGACGGCTGGCCGGCTGCACGCCCGACACCCATGTTGATCACGATCTTTTCGAGCTTCGGCACTTCCATCACGTTCTCGATGCCCAGCTCGGTCTTGAGCGCAGCAGCGATCTCGTCGTTGTAACGCGCTTTGAGGCGGGGCAATGTTGCCGCGTCAGTCATTACGTCAGCCATCAGACTTCGTCTCCACTCGGACGGGCGATGCGCACCTTGGTGCCATCGTCCTTCACCTTGTAACCAAGACGGACCGTCTTGCCACCGTGGACGAGCATCACGTTGGATGCGTCGAACGGCATGTCCTTCTCGATGATTCCGCCCTGCTCGTTGGCACGGGACGGCTTGCTGTGCTTTGACGCCGTGTTGACGCCGTGCACGATGATCTTGTTGGACTTCGGGAAGACCTTGTCGATCTCGCCCTGTTTGCCCTTGTCTTTGCCGGTGATGACTTGAACGGTGTCACCCTTACGAAGCTTCATCACAACACCTCCGGTGCCAGTGAGACGATGCGCATGAACTTACGGTCACGCAGCTCACGGCCAACCGGGCCGAAGATGCGAGTGCCGCGCGGAGTCATGTCATCCTTGATGAGAACGGCGGCGTTCTCGTCGAAACGGATGTAGCTGCCGTCGGGACGGCGCTTCTCCTTTTTGGTGCGGACGACGACGCACTTGACGACTTCGCCCTTTTTGACGCCAGCACCGGGCATCGCATCCTTGACGGTTGCGACAAAAATGTCACCGATCGAGGCGTAGCGACGGCGAGTACCAC
>CALAHA010000210.1 GCA_937891565.1 uncultured Ilumatobacter sp.
TCGTACCACCAGTCGTCGTACCACCAGTCGTCGTACCACCAGTCGTCGTACCACCAGTCGTCGTACCACCGCCGCCTCCGCCCGGATTTTCCAAGACGGTCAGAGTCTGTGTTGCGCTATGTGGGTTGCCTGCTGGATCAACGATCGCGGCCACGATTGTCCATGTACCGACGCTCAAGGTCGGATTGGCTGGAGTGAAGCTCCAGATCTTGTTGGATTGGCTGACCGCGGTGCGGTCAAAACTCAGGCCCGGGCTTGTCCGGGAGAAGTTGATGCTGACGGTCGTGCCGGCAACGTCGGTGGTCCCGGTGATCGTTGGATTCACGTCGTCAGTCGCGTTGGTCGCTCCCGGATCGATTGCGACCACTGGCAGTGTTGTGTCGATCGTCAAGAGCTGGGTGAAGGTGCCAGTGTTGCCAGCGCCGTCAGAAACGGTCGCGACAACGGTGTACTCACCGTCAAGCAGCGCACCATCTGGCGTCAGAGTCCATCCGACGCCTACAGCGGGGACCGGCTTGTCGGCCTGAGTCACGCCCCCAATTTTGACAGTGACCGTTGCGGGGGCCACGACGCTTGTCGTGCCCGAGATCGCCGGGGTGGAAGTAGTCGAGAAGGCGGCGGCGCCATTGTTGATCGACACGGTTGGTGCGCTGGAGTGCAAGTCGCTCGCAGCAAACGCGATCGCACCTGCAGTGGTCAGCAATCGACCGTTCACGAGGCTGCCAATGCCCACGGTAATTGCAGCGTTGGCTAACGACGTACCCACGAACGTGGTGCCAGCACCGATACCGAGGCCACCGTTGATCAGCCAGAAAACGTTCTTGGCCTGCGCCCCGCCGGTCAGCACCATCTCGGTGTTGGCACCGAGCCCGAGGGCACCGCCGACCTGGAAGATAAAGACGGCATCGGGATGGCCTTGACCATCAATGGTGAATATCGTCGGCGCTCCGGCTGTACCTGCGGTCGATGTAACAGCTGCAGCATTTTTGTGGACACCAGGCCCAAAAGTCTTGCCGTCGAGGAGCGCGGGAAGAGCAGTAACACCTGCAACGCGGCCCGCTGCGTCGCCGTATGCAGCAGTAACGGCGTTGGTTGCATCGACGTACGAACCAGCTCCCTCGTACTTCGTACCAATGTGGCCGTCGCCAACGAACGTGTACGTGGACGAACCGGTGTCACCACGGAACGTTGACGCTCCGGTGGCGTCGAACGCCGCCGGGGTCACCGCACCAAAGGTTGAAGCGGCACCGAGATCGACAGGATCGACCTGGACGAATGCAGCGGCGTCGACCGTGAGATTCTGGGTGGCGGTGCCCGTGTTGCCTGCCGGGTCAGCGACGGTCGCAACGACCACGCGAACCCCAGGAGCGAGGTCGGCCGATGGCGTGACCATCCATGACTGGTTGGGTTGGACCACTGCAGTTAACGGCTGTGCCCCATCGATGCTGACACTCACAACGGCGCCAGCCGAGACATTGCTTATTCCGACGATCGTCGGGGTGGTGTCGTTCGTCGTAACGGCAGCGCCACCATCGATCGTGATGGCTGGGCCGACGAGATCGATGATCAAATCCTGCCTAATTACCGTGTCGATACCACCTGCGGTAGCGGTAACGACCACTGGCACAGTTCCGCTACCGAATGTAGACGTGGTGGTTGCCGACCAGATCGTGTCTTCCAGCGTGACATCGAAGGTGAGGGAGTCGACGATGACGGCGATCGTGGAGCCAGATTCGACCGTACCGGTAATCACCGGCGAGGAGTTCTTCGTCAGATTGCTGCTCGTGATGGCAAAGATCACATTCACGTTCAAAACCTGGGTGGCCGTCGTGACGTTGCCCGCCGAATCGGTGGCCTTGGCCACGATTGTCCACTCGCCGCCGGTTATGCCGTTCGGGGTGATGTTCCATGTCCCCGACGCCGCACCGTCTTGAACAAGGGCGGTGCGATTCAAAACCAGCGCCGGATTGGTCCGGGTCAACGTGAGCTCAACACTTTGGCCGGCGGGCCGGTCAGTGGTTCCCGAGACCGTCGGCGTCTGGTCGTCTGTTGTGAAGGTCGCTCCGCCGTCAATCGTAATTGTCGGGACCGGAGCTGCGACCGTCAAGGTCTGGGTGAAGGTACCGGTGTTGCCAGCGCCGTCAGAAACAGTCGCGATAACGGTGTGGTCGCTGTTATTCAGCTCACCGTCGAGAATCAGGCTCCATGCCCCACCGGCTGCGGGGAGCGGCTGGTCGGCCTGGGTGACGCCGTCAATGGTGACCGTGACTGCGTTGGGGGATACAACACTCGTGACACCCGAGATTGCCGGGTTTGAGGTAGCCGAGGAGGAAGCAGCGCCGTTGTTGATCGACACGCTCGGCGGCGCCGAATACAAGTCGCTCGCGGCAAACGCGATCGCACCTGCAGTGGTCAGCAATCGACCGTTCACGAGGCTGCCAATGCCCACGGTAATTGCAGCGTTGGCTAACGACGTACCCACGAACGTGGTGCCAGCACCGATACCGAGGCCACCGTTGATCAGCCAGAAAACGTTCTTGGCCTGCGCCCCGCCGGTCAGCACCATCTCGGTGTTGGCACCGAGCCCGAGGGCACCGCCGACCTGGAAGATAAAGACGGCATCGGGATGGCCTTGACCATCAATGGTGAATATCGTCGGCGCTCCGGCTGTACCTGCGGTCGATGTAACAGCTGCAGCATTTTTGTGGACACCAGGCCCAAAAGTCTTGCCGTCGAGGAGCGCGGGAAGAGCAGTAACACCTGCAACGCGGCCCGCTGCGTCGCCGTATGCAGCAGTAACGGCGTTGGTTGCATCGACGTACGAACCAGCTCCCTCGTACTTCGTACCAATGTGGCCGTCGCCAACGAACGTGTACGTGGACGAACCGGTGTCACCACGGAACGTTGACGCTCCGGTGGCGTCGAACGCCGCCGGGGTCACCGCACCAAAGGTTGATGCGGCACCGAGATCGACAGTAGGAACCGGGGTGAACGGTGCGTTGGCCTGCACCGCGGCAGGGCCAGCAGCAACGAGACCGAACGTGGTCGCCATCGCCGCAGCGGTGAGCAATGCGGCTTTGCGCATCCAGCCCCCGCGACGAGCCACCGGGCGCAGATCACTACTGCCAGCCCGTACGTCGTGCGTCTTCTTCAGTCGTCTCGTCGTCATGTCCCGCTCCAAAATGTCGTGCTGAAAACGGCCCCGCGGGCCGCACCGCAGATGAGGGTAACGCGTTTCAGACGTAATGACTTGTTTATGCCAAATGCAATTGATATTCGGTTGCCATATCCTGGCGAAGCGCCATACATAGACCGCGAAGCAACTTCCTCCTCATTCCGACACTTCGCTACGGAACGCTCGCGACTATGATTTGGAACAAGATCACAATCCATCGTGTCTCAGGCAGCGCCAGCGCACGTTCCGCAGTGAAATCCAGTGAAATCCAGAGAAATCCAGAGAAATGGGGACGCTCATGCGTCAGTTCTTTCCGGTCGAAGACCTCGCTCGCGACGCGCGGTTCGTGCAGACGAACATGGCTGAACGGCTTGCCGACACGCGCAATCCCATTGAAGCCACGCCGTCCGGCCGCAAGTCGAGCAAATCGCGTGTGGCGTCCAATCGCCTCACGCCCGATCGCCCGGACGCATCTGAGCGTGCCCGAGGCCTCATGCACGGCATCATGGTCGGCGAAATTCAAGCCCTCGAAGGCGCCGGCCGGACAGCCCACGACTTTGATGCTGGCGACGGCACCGGCGACACCATCCCGTTCGAACTTAAGCTCGATATGGCGCGCCAGGCCTGGGACGAGGCTCGCCACGTCGAAATTAGCGCCAAGCTGGGCGACTGGATGGGCACCGAACTCGGTGAGTTCCAAGAGAACACCGTGCTCTTCGAGGCTGCGTGCTCAAACGATCCTGTACTGCGTCTCGCTGGCGTCAACCGGGCTCTCGAAGGCCTCGCCATCGACGTCTTCACCCAGATGAAAGAGTTCGGCGACCTGGCCGGCGACCCGTTCCTCGAGTTCTGCGAAGACTGGATGCTCGCCGACGAAGTGACCCACGTAAAGATGGGCTCCGACTGGCTGCGCAAGGTCACAGAAAATGATCCTGACCGCCGCAAAAAGGCGCTCGAGTTCCAGCAGGTCGTCGACAAGCTCTTCAGCTTCGGTGGTGCACGCGGCGACCACGACGAGAGCAGCTTCATCCTGGCCCGCCGTTTCCGCGAGCTCGCCGGCTTCACCGATGACGAGGTCGACACCATTTCCGAACTCGATCACGAGGCACTCGTCGAACGCCAAGCCGCCATTGCCGCGGCACAGGCCGCCGCCGTCCCGGCTCCGGCCTGATGTCCGGAACGCTCGTAGCGGGCAAGGTCACTGTTGCCCCGGCGCAGTTCGTTCACGTCAAGTACGACGCCGCCGAGATCGCTGCGCTCGTCACCGACCTGGCCGAACAGCTGGGCGTCTCCAATCCGATCGAGTTGACGATCGACGAGACGACGCCGTTAGCCAAGATCGTCTCTGAACTCGATGCGGTGTCGTCGGATGCGGTGATTCGAATCGCTGCGCAGAGTGGCGCTCTCGAGAACACCAAGGTTCTCACCACCTTGGGCCCCGTCCAAACAAAGGTGGCAGTGGGCCGCATGCTGCTGCGAGCACGCGACCGGATGCGCGACGACTTCGCCGACGCGCCCGCCGACAACGACCTAACCCGCGAGGAAAACGCCGCGTGGGACACCTACTGCGCAGGCCGCTTGCTTCGTGCTGGCTGCGAGATCCACGAGCAGCGCTGGCGCTACAACCACCGCAACCGGTTCGGCTTCAGCGACGCCGTCGACACCGACTTCGATCGGCTGTGGGCTGCCGATGACCTCGGGTGGGCCTGTCTCATTCCGGGCACGTGACGTCGGCCACCTGATACCGAAAGCTGACAGGCCCGCGCTCGAAGCTGCGGTTATGCCTCCAGTCCGTTGCTCCACGCTGCCGCATGATTTCCTTACGGCATGAGCGCAACTTTTTCACGGCTTCGGCGGATCCACACGTCCGATGACTTCGGTGGCATTGATCTTGATGTGATCGACGCGGGCACGCCCGGCAATCCGGTGATCGTGCTTTGTCATGGCTGGCCAGAGAGCAAGCACAGCTGGCGGCATCAAATTGACCCCCTGGTCGACGCGGGCTATCGCGTGCTCGTCCCCGACCAGCGCGGCTACGGGTCGTCGTCGGCACCGCGTGATGTCGCGGCCTACCGGAGCGACCGGCTTTCTAGCGACCTCATTGCACTCCTTGATGACGTCGATGCCGAGCAGGCGACCTTCGTTGGCCATGACTGGGGTGCGCTGGTGGTGTGGGACCTCGCCCGCTACCACCCGGACCGCGTGAGTGGCCTGATCAACGTCAGCGTGCCCTACACACCGTGGCCGATGCAGCCAACCGAGATGTTCCGGGCGACCTACGGCGACCGGTTTTTCTACATGCTGTACTTCCAACTCCCCGAGCTTGCCGAGAACGAACTCGACGCCGACGTGGCGCGTTCACTCCGCACGGTGATCTGGAGCGGATCGGGCGAAACCGCAGTGCCACCCCCGCCGACCGACCAGCTCCCCCCGATGGCAGGGACCGGGCTACTCGACACCTGGGGCAGCGCTGCAGGGGTTCCCGATGGTCTTCCAGCGTGGCTACCCGCCGAGGACTTCCACGAGTTCGTCAACCAGTTCAAGGCGAGCGGCTTCTTCGGCCCAATCAGTTGGTATCGCAACCTCGATGCCGACTGGGCACTCACCAAAGACCTCCCCGCACCGCCAATGCCAACGACGTTCATCGGTGGCGACAAGGACATGGTGATTGCCCACCGAATGGAGTACGTCGAGTCGATGACTGTGATGCTGCCGGACTACCGAGGCCACGTGATCATCCCCGGCGCCGGCCACTGGACGCAGCAGGAAAAGCCTGCCGAGTTCAATGCCGCGCTCATCCAGCAGCTCAACACACTTCTGTGACCTCGCAGAACGCTGGCTTGAATGTGGGTGAGGGCGTCGATGGGTAAATGGGGCGAGGTGGCGGTTATCGGACGGCGCGTCCTCGCTGCACCAACTTGACGAGCCCTGACGGCCGCCCTGGCTTTGCCTCAGTGAGCGGCCGACAGCACGGTCGCTGCCAGCCGAAGCCGACGGCCTTGCCCTTCGGCGGCCAGCAACCGTCACGGCTGTACGCCCACCATTCGAACGGGTTGAGGTAGTACGCAGCTGATTCGACGGTTCCAAACAGGGAGTCACCCTTGTGTCGACGATCAACGAGCCAGCGCACTGCACCGACCGCTCCCCCAAGCGCCAACCAACCGACATAGAGCAGCGGATAGAGCGGGCCGAACCAGCGGGCCTGCCACACGTGGACGTCTTCGTGGTCGGTAATGAGCTTGGCTCGCCGTGGCTGCTCGACATTACCGGCACCGCCAATGACGTTGCCGAGCGTGGTGGCAAAGCCCTGCCGTGGCATAAAGCCCCGGCGATACACGTGCCGGTTGCGTCGCTCGCTCAGCCCGGCAACGTAGCCCGAATCCCGCTTGATGAACCCGACGCCATGCGCAAAGAGACCCGCACTGGTCATCGGCAGAGCCCACGTGGAGTCGAGGGTGAACGCGATCAACCCGTCGGAGCAGCTCCAACCGTAGATCCTGCGATAGCCCGAGATTGCTCCGTTCAGCCCACCCACGACAGCAGCAGGGATGCCGACACCGACGGCCGAGCCGACTGCACCTGCGAACACGGCCCCGAGCGCTGCAACACCCGCCGCCTCGGCGAGACGACGGGTGCTGCTGTTGAGCATTGAGTTGTCAGCGAGGTCCGGCGTGCTTCTCAGCGCTGCTGCAGCTTGGAAAGCAGACGCAGGATCTCGAGGTACAGCCACACGATCGTGACGAGCAAGCCGAGCGCAGAAACCCACTCGTATGCCTTGGGCATGCCAGCTTCGACGCCCTTCTCGATGCGGTCGAAGTCGAGCGCCAGCATCAACGCGGCGACGCCACAGACGACAACAGAAAAGCCAATGCCGAACAGGCTCGGGCTGTTAATGAAGGCGATTTCGCCACCGAACAGGCTCATCAAGAACGACACGCCGTACAGCACCATGATGCCCATCGTGGCAAAAATCACGTTGCGACGGAACTTGTCGGTGACCTTGATGATGCGGGTGCGATACAGAACGAGCATCACAAAGAAAACCGACGCGGTGGCGCCGACCGCCTGCAGAACGATGCCGTTCTGGAAGGTCTCGTAACCCTTGGAAATTGCTCCGACTGCGAAGCCATAGCCGAGCGCGTAGACCGGGCCGAGGAACTTCGCCCACATCGGCTTGAACGACGACGCGATCACTGCGGCGAAGCCAGCGATGATGCCGACCATTGCGATGGGCGGGAACGAATACGTAGCTTCGCCGGTGAGTGTGGTGCCGCCTGCTGCGGACCACCCAAACGATGCGGAGATAAGGAGCAGAACAAACAGGGATGCAACGGCGGTGATCGTGCCGTTGACCGTCATGACGTCCTTGGACCACGGGGTGGTCGGGCCGTCGTTGGTAGGGGCGTTGAGCGGCGATCCGGTAGTGAGCGGGGCAGTGTTCCCGCCGCGTACCGGTGCCGCCCATCCGGCAGCATCGCGTCGCATTGTGTCGTCGTTAAAGACTGGGTTGGCCATGCGTCAAGTGTACATGCGCCACGATCTGGACCGCTTCAGCTCACGTCGTCAGCGCAGGTCATGTGCGCTGGTCGCTTCCCACATGTCGATCTCCGGGGCCGACGCCAAGATACCCGTGCACGACGTGGCCATCTCGACCATGAGTGGGGAGTCGAAGTGCTGCCGTTGCATCTCGTCGGAATCCCACTTCTGGATCACGAGGTGCCGGCCAGGCGTGGTGGCGCTCGAACACAGATCAACGTTGCGGCAACCGTCTGCCATACGTGTCAGCACGATGTACTTCGACAGGATCGCCAGCAACTCTGCGTTGGCGGCCTGACTCGGGTTGGCGTCAAAGGTCATTGTGACGACGACCAGTTCAATTTCGATGTCATCACTCATTACGATCTCCATGCTTTCCATATCGATAATAGAGATACTGACAAATTGACACGCAAAACGCGCAATTCCGGGTTGGCGCAAGGATCCGCCTCGGTATCGTGACGCTTGTCTCGAGGATGGCGGGTTTAACACATTTTCCCCGCAATGTCTTGCACACCGAAGAACCAACGACTAAGTAGTAGGAGCCGCCGGTGGCCAAAGATCGCGTTGAACGAGATGACGAAGACCTCGTCCGTCTCTACCTCACTGATATCGGGCAGTACACGCTGCTCACAAAGGATGACGAAGTCCGCCTCGCGAAGGCCATCGAAGCTGGAAACGTGGCAATCGAGCAATTGGATGCCGGTGGCAAAGAACTCACCGCTGCCAAGAAGCGCGAGTTGCGCCGCACCGCCCGCAAGGGTGAAGAGGCCGAGCGCCAGTTCGTCCAGTCGAACCTTCGACTCGTCGTTTCGATTGCCAAAAAGTACCAGGCCTCTGGCCTGCCGCTACTCGACCTGATCCAAGAGGGCAACCTCGGCCTCATGCACGCTGTCGAAAAGTTCGACTGGCGCAAGGGCTTCAAGTTCTCCACCTACGCCACGTGGTGGATCCGTC
>CALAHA010000211.1 GCA_937891565.1 uncultured Ilumatobacter sp.
TGACGACGCTGGTAAGACTGAACTGGCCGACCGGCTCCGCTCGATCGGACGCGATTGGCGTGCAACAATCGTCTATCAAGATAACCCAAAGGGCCTCGGCCACGCCGTTGGTTGTGCGCAAGAAGCAGTCGGCAATGAACCGTTTGCGGTCATGTTGCCGGACGAGATTATGGGTTCATCAGCGCTGCTCGCTCAGATGAATGGTGTGTGTTCATCGACGGGAGGAAGCGTCGTGGCTGTTACCGAGGTGCCACGGCACCAGGTCAGCTCGTATGGCGTGATTGACCCGTCCGGCGACTTGTCCGACGATGGTGTCATTGCGGTCAAGGACCTCGTTGAAAAGCCCCCGGTCGACGAAGCGCCGAGCAACTACATCATCACTGGCCGGTATGTGCTCACGGCCGATGCGTGGGGCGAAATTGCTGCACTGCAGCCTGGCCGTGGCGGCGAACTGCAGCTCACTGATGCGCTCAAAGCGCAGGCTGCACGGGCGCCGTTTCACGCAGTGCTTTCCGATGTGAGCCGCCATGACACGGGAAACCCGCTCGGCTTCCTGACTGCGTCGATCGAGCTCGGATTGGTCAACCCGGAATTGCAAGGGGACTTACGCAAGTTCCTCGGCAACCTCAAGTACTGAGAACCTTTACAGCCGGCGGAACAGGTCGTGGTAGTCGTTGACCAGGCCATACGCGTCGATGTCGAATTCGGTCTCGAAGCCCGAGTCGAGGTTGCTGTAGGAAAAGCGATTCGTTGCGAGCCGGTGATAGCGCTGGCGGACCGGAATGATGCCGAGCGTCTCGACATCGACCATCGCGGTCGTGATATCGGCGGCGTCTCCGACATCGAGTTGCAGCCGACGAATCGGCAACGTGTTCGTGAATGGCGTGATCGACAGATCGATGTCATAGCAGCCGTCGAGGTCTGGCCGGTGGGCCCCGTTCAGCTCACCCCAGCGGCTACTGCCATCGGTACCGAGCCACAGGTCAGGCTCGTCGAGATCGCGGAATAACAGAAACTGGCGCATTGACCATGTGGCCGTGAGCCGAAGAACGTAGGACACGTTCGCCCCGGCGACTTCGCTGGTGACAGTCCATCCTTCGTTCTCCCAGCGGAGGTCGACAGTCTCGTTGCCCGGGTTGTTGAGGTGAGTCCAGCGGGCGGTAAAGCCGTCGGCAGGGAACGCAGTCAACGCAGTCGTCACCTCAAGCACGATACGAGCTGTTCTGTCACACCGAGCTGACCACGGTGTGACAGGCCGGCGCCGTACGATTTGGCCCATGACGCCGTTGGAAGATGCACAGGCTTTCGTTCTCGAGTCGTGTCCACCACGAGAGCCGGTGATGCTGGCGAGGGGGGATGCTGGTGGGCTTGTGCTCGCCGAAGTCGTCGTGTCGACGGAGATCGTCCCGCCGTTCGACAACACCGCAGTTGACGGGTACGCCGTTCGCTCCGAAGATTTAGCAGACGTGCCTGTTGAGCTTGATGTCATCTACGAGATCGCCGCCGGTGCAGCGCCGCAGGGCGACCTCAGCCAGGGGCAGGCCGTCCGCATTATGACGGGAGCGCCGCTGCCGGGTGGGGCCGACGCCGTCGTGATGGTCGAGTATTCCGAGCGGCTCGGCGAGATTGAACGTGACGGCGTGATGGTCGAACGAGTGCGGCTCAACGAGTCCGTTGGTCCTGGTACCGCGATCCGCCGTGCAGGCGACGACGTGCTCGTCGGTGAGGAACTTTTCGAACCGGGAACGATCATCACCCCAGCGATCGAGGGCGTACTCGCAAGTGTCAATTCCCAGCACGTCAAGGTGTATCCGCGCCTGAAGGTGGCGGTGTTGTCGACCGGCGACGAACTGATCACCGATGGCTCGCCATTGGCGCCGGGACAGATCCGTGAGAGCAACAAGACCATGCTTGCAGGAATGCTCGCCGAAGCGGGCTGCGACGTTGTTGACTGCGGTGTCGTTCGTGATGACGAAGCAGAACTCGAGCGTGTTCTGCGCAGCGCGGCTGCTGGCTGCGACGCGATCGTGTCGAGCGGTGGTGTGTCGATGGGTGACTACGACGTCGTGAAAGCAGTGCTCGGCCGCATCGCCGATATGACGTGGATGCAAATGGCGATCAAGCCGGCCAAACCGTTCGCCTTCGGCAAACTCAATGGTGTGCCCGTGTTCGGCCTTCCTGGTAACCCAGTCAGCTCGATGGTCAGCTTCGAACTGATGGCGCGACCCGCACTGCGTCGGATGATGGGTCACCGGCAATTGGCTCGACCGAGCATCGTCGCGATAGTCGATCATGACCTCAATCGGAACGCCGACGGCAAGGTCCACTTCATGCGGGTCAACGGATCATTCCAGGAAGACGGGCGATACCACGTGACGCCGGTCGGGGTACAGGGCAGTCATCAGCTTGCGGCCACGGCCAACGCCGACGCACTGGCTGTGGTACCCGACGGCGGCGGCATCGTTGCCGGCGGCGAGGTTGCTGTGTTGATGCTGCGCTAACGCGTCGCGGATGGCAAGCCAAACGGTGAAGGTCGAGTCGCTCTGTCGAGCAGATGAGCCGTTGGTCCTAGACTGACCAGATGGCTGGGAATTTCGAAAAGCTGATCGATCCATTTGGTCGTCACATCGAAGATCTCCGCATATCGGTGACCGACCGCTGCAACTTTCGGTGCACCTACTGCATGCCCGAAGAAGGCATGAATTGGCTCGACCGCTCAGCAGTCATGTCGTTCGAAGAGATTGAGCAGCTCGCCAGGATCTTTGTCGAGCGCTATGGCGTGAAGGGGATCCGCCTCACAGGTGGCGAGCCCACGGTTCGGGCCCACCTCCCCGTCCTTGTCGAGATGCTCTCGAAGCTGCAAGGCCCGAACGGACCGGTCGATCTGTCGATGACCACCAACGGTGCCACGATGCGTCTCGTTGCTCCGAAGCTCAAGGCTGCTGGGCTCAAGCGGGTCAACATCAGCCTTGACACCCTCGAGCGCGAGAAGTTCTTCCAGATGACGCGTCGTGACGAACTCGACAATGTGCTGGACGGCATCAAGGCTGCTCAAGAAGCTGGCTTCGTGCCGGTCAAGATCAACGCCGTGATCGAGCGCGGCACAAACGACAACGAGATTGTTGATCTTGCCACGTTCGGGCGAGAGCAGAACGTCGAGAGCCCCGCCATAAACGGCCGGGACCGCGGCGGCGGCACCGGTGCAGTCGGCGCGCGAGGCAGGCATGAAGCGGACGACGT
>CALAHA010000212.1 GCA_937891565.1 uncultured Ilumatobacter sp.
GCTCGGTACTTGTTGATGTACGTGTTGGTGAGGATGCGGAACAACCAGGCACGAAGGTTTGTGCCATCAGTGAAGGTGTGGAAACTGCGGAAACCCTTGAGGTACGCCTCTTGCACGAGATCTTCTGCGTCCGCCTTGTTTCGGGTCATGCGCATCGCAGCCGAATACAACTGCGGCGCGTATTGCATTGCCTGTTCTGCGAACACTTCCTGATCTGCCATTGCGGCGGACCTTAGCGGTTGGGGCGCGTGCGGCACCGGGGCATGCCGCGGTCTTTCAGTCCAGGCAGTCGGCTTCTTGCTCAAGCGCGGTGGCAACATTGTGGACTGCATCGGAAAGCCGTTCCAGCATGCTGGCCAGGATTGCGAGTTCGTCATGGTCGAACGACTGCACAATGTTGATCAGTGCCGTTGCCCGTCGATCGACAGCTTCCGCGTGACGGCGACGGCCCTCTTTGGTGGCCCGGACCATGACGACGCGACCGTCACGCGGTGAGGGGAATCGTTCGGCGAGGCCGTCGTTGACAATGCGTTGTACGGCTCGGGTTGCGGTCGACGGATCGATGCGGAGGCGGTCCGCCAGGCCTTTCATTGTGCGGTCTCGCCGAGTCAGGAGGTCGAGCGCATCCATCTGGCCTTGTTCGAGCGGGTCGTCTTTGCCGAAGTAGTAGTCACGCAGGGCCGCAGCGCCGGCGCCACGACGGAGTTCGGTCCAGGCCTTGCCAATGCGAAGAGCGTGAGCGCGGTCGATGGGGTCGCGGAGATCGACAGCTTGACTCTGGCCAGCGGCGCCATGTGCGGCTGGGTTGGAAGGCAGTCTTGTCATCTCACGGCTGACGTTAGTGTCCCTCCCTTGCCCGTCACGTGACGGACGGCACATTTCGTATTGTCGTTGTTCGCGACTGCACACGAGACTCCAACGACGTCGGAAACCACTGGCCCTCTTGGGTCTGATCCCGTTGCGCCGACTGCACTGGAAGCGCTCCGCCCATTGGCGACGAGCGAGGTAGCGATCACCGAGTTGTTGCGGCATCGAGAGGTGTACACATCGCAAGGCCTCCTCAGTGTGCTCTGGCATGAACCGAGCGCTCCGGTACCTGCGGCGATCGTGATGTGTGGCGGGGCAATGGGTACCCGACCACGTGATGACTGAACGCCCGGGCGTGGGCTGAACTGAGGGGATCAGTCTGCAAGGTCGCTAACCGGCTGTTGTCAACCGCTGAGTCAAGATTGTTGCTGTCGTTGTTGCCGGGCTTTTCGTCGAAATTATCAATAGACACCTCATTGACAGAGTGTATTGACAGAGTATATTGACACCTGGCGGCCATTTTGTCGCCCAAGTTAAAGGGCCGCAATGCGCACAGCAAGAATAAATCGCACACGTCGCGTTGGCAACCGATTTATCGGCGCAGCGCTGATACTGGCGTCGATCGTTTCTGCCGTGCCGGGGAGCGCTGGCGCTGGCGCAGTCGACAGGCTGCAAAACGACGCAGAACCGTTCGTTGACGTTCCTGGCGAGTTGGCTGACCTTGCGCGTTCGCGTGCGCGCACAAGTTCCGTGGTGGGGACCCCCGACGTGACTCGTGTGTTGAGCTTCGATCTCAACGCGATGCGGGCCCTGCTCGCCGATGCGCCGATGGGTTCGCTCGGTGACTCGCCGATCACGCTCAGGTTGCCAGCGCCTGATTTTACGACGATGTCCTTCGATGTGTGGGAATCAGCGGTCATGTCGATCGGGTTGGCTCAGGCGTTTCCCGAGATCAAGACATACTCAGGTCAGAGCACGAACGACCCGGCAACAACGCTGGTGTTCGACGTGACTCCCCACGGTTTCCATGCGCAGGTGCTGTCGCCGACTGACGATTGGTTCATCAGCCCGGCTGCGATGGGCGACGCCATCGTGCATGAAAGCTTCTTTCGCTCCGATCGTGGCACCCCGCAGGAGCAGTTCATTGAGGCTGTTCCTGCCGAGCTCAAGCAACTCGACCAGCTCGAGGATCAAGGCCCGCAGGCACAGGTCGCGGAGCGGTCCGGAGCGCAAATTCGCACGCTGCGTACTGCGGTCGCGGCAACGAGCCAATACACCGCTCAGAACGGCGGAACCCGCGCTTCGGCGCTCGCCGCAATTGTCACTGCGGTCAACCGTGTTTCGGGGATCTATGTGACCGAGATCTCCACCCGACTCCAGATCGTTGAAGGCAACGAAAACCTGGTGTACGTGAGTAGAGCAGACAATTGCCCAGAGGCCCCGAGCCCCCGCGAAGACTGCGACCCCTTCACCAACACAAACGACGCCGCATTCCTTAGCCAGAACCAGCTGGTAGTCGACGGCGTCATTGGCGACGCCAACTACGACCTCGGTCATGTGTTCACCGTCCAATCCGGTTTGGCTTCACATGGTGTTGCTGGAACCACTGGTTCCAAGGCCAAAGGCACGACCGGCACGGGCACCGCAGATGATCATTTCTTCATTGACTACGTGGCCCACGAAATGGGTCACCAGCTCGGAGGCAGCCACACGTTCAACGGGGTCAACGGCGCCTGTGCCGGCAATGCCGATGACGACGCAACGCTCCGGGTCGAGCCGGGGAGCGGGTCAACTCTCCTGGGATACGCCGGAATCTGTGATCTTGACAACCTGCAGCATGCGAACGACGGCCAGCCGGGTGATGGCACCAACGTTTCAGACCCCTATTTCCACTCGCGCAGTTTTGATCAGATCACCGCTTACCTCGCAACGGTCGACTTCAGTTCCCCGGGTTCGGTAGCGCCTGCGGCGACCGGCAACGTTGTGCCAACGGCCGATGCTGGCCTCGACGTCACCATTCCCGCACAAACACCGTTCTTCCTCACGGCCACGAGTGTCGATCCAGATGGCAATGGCGGGCTGACGTACAACTTTGAGCAGCGCGACAGCGGCGTCGTGAGAGCGCTCAACGATCCAGAGATCTCGGCCGGGCCGCTGTTCCGCTCGTTCGGGCCGACAGCGTCGCCGACCTCATTCTTCCCGCGTTTGTCTGAGGTTGCTGCTGGTAACACCAACCAAAATGCCTCCTGTGCAGACCTCGACGGCAGCATGCAGACGGCGTTGTGCTGGTCGCAATACCTCGTCCCGACCGGGAGTTCGCGGGCGATGAACTTCCGCGCGACCGTCCGCGACAATTGGGCGGGCGGCGGTGGTGTCAACACGGACGACATGGTCGTGACCGTGCACGACACGGGGACACCATTTGCGTTGACCGCACCGAACGGCGGCGAGTCTCTTTTCGGAACCACCACGGTGACATGGACTGTCGGCGGGACTGTCAGCGATCCCGTGAGCGCTGGAACCGTCAGCATCCGGATGTCGACCGACGCAGGCTTGACCTTCCCGACCGAACTTCTTGCCGATACCCCGAATGACGGGTCGGCCGAGCTGTTCTTGACCAAGTCGAGCAGTGCGGTGCGCCTGATGGTGCATTCCGGCGACTTCACGAACGGCGCCGGATTCTTCGACATCTCCGACGCAAACCTCACCGCGGGCAACGCCACGGAGGCTCGCTTCACATCGGTCAATCCGGCGCGGTTGCTTGAGACTCGTGTCGGTCATGGTCTGAAGACGATTGATGGGCTGTCGGAGGGCGACGGTCGACTGGCCGATGGTGAAACTATTGAGTTCCAGGTCACTGGTCGTGGCGGGATCCCCGCAAGCGCCGATTCGGCGTCATTGAATGTTGTGGCGATTTCAGCTGGCGGGCCTGGCTTCTTGACGGTGTATCCGTGTGATCTGCCCCGTCCGGTCCCGGCGGCGTCGGTCAACTACGACGGTGGCGATGTCCGGCCCAACGCCGTACTGACCAAGCTGTCG
>CALAHA010000213.1 GCA_937891565.1 uncultured Ilumatobacter sp.
GTGGCCCGACAGTGCACGACGTCGCCGAGCAGGCAGCGCGGCTCTATCTCCACGAGAACGCACTGAACACGCAGGCATTTCCGTCGCTCCGACACATTCAGTCCGAAGTTGTCGGGTGGACTGCCGACCTACTCAACGGCGACGAGAACACATCGGGCTTTCTGACGAGCGGTGGTACCGAGTCGATCCTCTGCGGCGTGCTTGCGGCCCGGAAGCGCGCACGCGCTGAACGCGGCATCACCGAACCCGAGATGGTGCTGCCCGAAACTGCACATGCTGCGTTCCATAAAGCCGCCGACAATTTCGGTCTGAAGGTTCGCAAGATTCCGGTTCACGCCGACTACACCGCCAACGTCGAAGCCATGGCAAATGCCGTCGGGCCGAACACGGCACTCGTCGTTGGATCGGCGCCGCAGTATCCGCAGGGAGTACAAGACGACATCCCGGCAATCGCCGCGCTGGCCAAGTCGGTCGGAGCGAACTGCCATGTCGACGCATGCATGGGCGGTTTTGTGCTCCCGTTCGCCGAGCAGCTCGGGCGCGAGGTGCAGCCCTGGGACTTCCGTGTCGACGGCGTCACCACGATCTCCGCCGACATTCACAAGCTCGGCTATGCCCCGAAGGGCGTGTCGGTGATTCTGCACAACACCAAAGAATCCCGGCAGTACCAAACCTTCGTCTTCGACGACTGGCTCGGTGGCTTCTATGCCTCGCCGAACATGCAGGGGACCCGGTCGGGGCTACCGATGGCGTGTGCGTGGGCGGTGATGCAGCACCTGGGGACCGACGGCTACGTCGAACTGACCAGGCAGACGCTGATCAACGCTGACCTGATGCGAGCCGGGATCATGGGCATTGACGGCATCCGAGTCCTTGGCGACGGCCAGTTTCACCTGATCGCCATGGCGGCGGAATCCGAGAGCGGCATCGACATGTTCGCACTCGGTGACGCCCTGCTCGCCAGGGGCTGGTACCACGATCGGCAGACGCCGCCCGACAACCTGCATTCAACGGTGAGCAACACCAACGCCGGCGTCATTGAGGACTACCTCGCCGACCTCACCGAGTGTGTTTCGGCCGTGCGCGGCACCAGCACCGAAGATCGCAGCACCACCTACGCCACCCTCGAATAGGGGGCGTCGGTTACACCTAGTTGACTTGCTTAGTGTGGCCTTCCCAGAACGGGGCGCGGAGCTTGAACTTCTGGAGCTTTCCGGTTGCAGTGCGGGCGAGTTCGGCGCGGAACTCGACCTTCTTGGGGCACTTGTAGCCAGCGAGCTTGGTTTTGGTCCAGGCGATCACGTCGGCTTCGGTGAGCGAGCTCCCGGGCGAGGTGACCACGAGCGCGGTGACGAGTTCACCCCACTTCTCGTCGGGGATACCGATCACGGCGACTTCGGTAACGTCGGCGTGCTGGAAGATCGCGTCTTCGACTTCGATCGACGACACGTTCTCACCGCCGGTGATGATCACGTCTTTCTTGCGGTCGGCAATCGTCAGGTACGACTGCTCGTCGATAAAGCCGCCGTCGCCGGTGTGGAAGCAGCCGTCGTAGATCGCCGCTGCGGTTTGGTCGGGCTGTTCCCAATAGCCGTCCATCACCACGTTGCTCCGGGCAGTGATCTCGCCGGTTGCAGTGATGCCCATCGTGCAGCCGATTGCTGGGACCCCGGCACGATTCAACTTCGTGGCCCGCTCGGTCGGCGTCAAATTATCGAACTCGGCACGCGGGCTGTTGATGGTCAGCAGGGGAGCGGTCTCGGTGAGGCCGTAGATCTGATGGAAGGTCCACCCGAGTTCGGTCTCGGTGCGCTCGATCGTCTTCGTCGGCGGCGGTGCGCCGGCCACGACGATGCGGACGCGACCGCTGCCAGGGATTGGCTGACCGGCGGCCGCAAGTTCGGCCGCTGCATCGAGAATCATGTTGAGTACAGCAGGTGCGCCGCACATCAGCGTGACACCGTGTTTGTCGATGCGACGGAGGATCTCGTGGCCGTCGATTTTGCGTTGGATGATGTGCTTGCCACCCATGCCGCTGACGGCATAGAGCATGCCCCACCCATTGCAGTGGAATTGCGGCAGCGTGTGCAGGTAGACGTCACGATCGTTGACGCCCATGTGCCAGCCGAACGTCGATGCGTTGAGCCACACGTTGCGGTGCGTCAGCTGCACGCCCTTCGGCCGGGCGGTGGTGCCAGACGTGTAGTTGAGCGTGGCCGTGGCATCTTCGTCGCCATCCCAAGCTGCTGGCTCGGTGTCGAACTTCATCAGCACGGCATCGCTTTCGGCGCCGATGATGAGCTTCGTCTCGCACTTGACGCTCGCGAGATCGTCAGCGAGTTCGGGGTCGATCAGCAGCACGCGGGCGCCGCTGTGCTCCATGATGTACTTGATTTCTTCGGCGACGAGTCGAAAGTTGATCGGCACAAGTACTCGCCCGGAACCTGAGACTCCGAAGAGCGCGGTGAGGAGTCGTGCGGAGTTATGGCTGACCATGGCGACTCGCTCGCCCACGCCGATGCCCATCGCATCGAGCCCAGCAGCCATTGCCCTGGCACGTTTGGCCATCTCGGCATAGGTCATCTCACCCCACGACTCGGCTGGCTGATCGGGGTCGTCGACGACTGCGACCCGGTCGGGATAAACGAGCTCGGCTCGGTTCAGGAAGTCATTGACGGTGAGTGCGACTTTCATACACCACCCACACTATGGCGGCGGTCATACGCGTCCCGAACTGCGGCCGCTTTTTGGCGAGCTCGTGATTTATGGGCGCGCATCCTGCGCAAACAAATCACGAAAACGCCCGGGGCTCAGAGGGTGACTTCGCGGTAGCACTCGACGGTCGCGTCGGCCGTGACTTCCCACGAGCATGCTGCAGCCCGGTCGGTGCCAAGTCGGACGAGCCGGGGTGCGTCGTTGAGTGCGGTGCGGAGTCCTGCAGCGATCGACTCGATGCTGGCTGGGTCGATGAGTACTGCGGCGCCTCCGGCGGCTTCTTCGGTCGCCGTACCGCGGCTTGTGACTACCGCAGTGCCATGCGCCATTGCTTCGAGGACCGGCAGGCCGAACCCTTCGTGCAAGCTCGGGTACGCGAAGACCGAAGCGGTGACGTACAGGGCAGTGAGGACGTTGGCGGGCACGTGGCCGAGGAACGTCACGTCGGCAGTAGCCGGAACAGCGACGTCGCCCCAGCCTGGCGCTCCCGCAACGACCAATGGCATGTCAATCATTGCAGTTGCTGCAGCGAGAGCAGCGAGGTTCTTGCGCGGTTCGACCGTGCCGACGAACAACACGAACTCGTCGGGCAGCAGGAGCGGCCGGAGCGTCTGCTCGGCGGCTTCGGCATCGGCAACGAACATGTTCACGCCCAACGGCACGACGCGAATGGCGTCGGCTGCGAAGCCCACGTCGATCAACTCGCCCTTCGTGACCTCGGTCGGACAGATGACGAGGTCAGCAAGCCGGCCGCGCTCCAACCCGCGAGTCATGACTTTGACACCGTGGCTGGTGAAACGTTCGGGGGAGTGCATGAAGGCGATGTCGTGAATCGTCACCACATGGGGCGCGCGAGTCGCTCCCGGGATACTCGTCGTCGAATGGCAGACGTCGACTGGGCCTGTGGCCCGCTCGACCAATGGCCACTCGAACCGGTTCCACGTCTCATAGAGCCAAGGACGCGCGAGCGGAAGGTGCTCGACGGGAGCGGGTGGTTCGAAGCCTGGCTTAGGAGCACCACGGTGCCTGCCGGCAACACCGATCAGGTCGACATCAGAACGTACGGCCAGTCGCTTGGCAACTTCGAGCGCCGCTATAGCGGTGCCGCCTGGGACGTCATGCCAGCACTGTTCCAAGGTGTAGGCGACGCGCAGCGGATCTGACACCGACCCATCATGCCAACCAGAACGGTCACCTGGGCGCGACCAGCGGCCAGGGCCGGTTTCGTTTCATCGTGAGGGCCAGGTCGAGCAGGAGTGGCTCGGAGAAGCGGCGGCTTCGTCGAGGAGTTCCCATATGACGAGTGCAACCACTGCGCCTCCCCAATCGGCAACAACAGCGACTCGTGCACCGCGCAACGTGGTGAGGTGTGATCCGAGTTCGCGTTCCCGCCCGCCGACGGGCGTGTTGCGATACCGGTCGGCATCGGGCTGACTCGCTACGGTCGGCGCCATGGCTCTTCCACATCGCCCCGGCATGACTGTTCCGCTTCCCGGCCCGCTGCATTCGCACGCAGCGAAGCTCTCTGAACTTGCTGACATGGGTTACACCGATATTTGGTCAGCCGAAGCCGACGGGGCCGACGCGTTTACGCCCCTCGCCCTGGCAGCGGCGTGGGAGCCGCGGCTGCGGCTCGGCACGGCGATCGTGCCGGCCTACACCCGTTCGCCTGCGTGTTTCGCGCAGAGCGTTGCTTCGATGGCTGATGCGGCGCCGGGCCGATTTGCGATCGGCATCGGATCGTCGAGCAACGTGATCGTCGAGCGCTGGAACGGCATCCCGTTCGAAGAGCCGTACAAGAAGGTGCGCGACGTGGTGCGCTTCTTGAACGACGCATTGAGCGGCGAAAAGGTGAAGCAGGCCTACGACACCTTCGAGATCGACGGTTTCCGGCTCGCGATTCGCCCGGAACAGAAGCCGCAGATCCTTGTCGCTGCACTCCGTGAGGGGATGCTGAGACTTGCAGGCCGTGAAGCTGACGGTGCAATTATCAACTGGTTGTCGGCCGGCGACGTCGCGAAAGTTGCACCGATCGTCACCGAGGCTGCTGGTGGCGACGAGCGTGAGATCGTGGCGCGCATCTTCTGCTGTCCGAGTGAAAACACGGACGTGGTTCGCGCCGCCGCTCGATACGCAATCGCCGCCTACCTCAACGTGCCGGTGTACGCAGCGTTCCACGAGTGGATGGGTCGTGGTGAACAACTGCAGGGCATGTGGGATGCCTGGAAGGCCGGAGATCGCAAAGCGGCGCTCGCCGAGATCCCTGATGAGGTCGTTGACGACCTCATTGTGCACGGGTCGCCGGAGGCGTGCCGCGCTCAGATCCAGGCGTACTTCGACAACGGCGTGACTACCAGCACCCTGGCGATCTTGCCGTTCGACCCGGAGCTCGACCACTGGCAGGCAGTCAAAGACCTCGCACCGAACGCCGGCTGAAACTCCCAACTGCAACCGGGTGGATGAGGTGAACCGGGTCGATCAGGCGGCGCGGTTGGCGCGAGCTGGCATGGCGATGACGTTGGAGCTGTTTCGAGCTGCCTGACGCTCGGCAAGTACCTGGCGGATTTCGGCGATGTGGCGCCGACCGATTTCGCAGGTGTCTTGGCTGAGCTGAAACCGGACGCTGACCGTGGGGACGGAGCTGACGTCGGAGAGGAGTGCGAGCTGCTGGGCGCCGGATGAGTTCTTCATGGTTCCCATTCTGAACATGACCTGTCACAGAGTAGGAAAGTGCCCCTGAGCAGGCATTACGCCACGGCGCTATCCCAAAGCGAGCACGCCAATACCGCCGACCACACCGGCAATTCCAACGATCTGCCACCAGTGCAGGGTGTCGTCGTCGAACGCTGCAGACAGGGCTGACGACACCACAGGGAACATGGACGTTGTCACGGCAACCGAGCCGAGCGAGCCGCGCTGGGTGCCGAGGACGAATGCGATCATCCCGGCGCCGCCGAGA
>CALAHA010000214.1 GCA_937891565.1 uncultured Ilumatobacter sp.
GCGGGCGACAGCTACAACGACACCACGATGCTCAACGAAGCCGACGCCGGTTTCCTGTTCCACGCACCGGACAACGTCATCGCCGAGTTCCCGCAGTTTCCTGCGATCAAAACTTTCGACGAACTGCTCGCCGCCATCACTGCCGAACTCTAAGTTTCGGCTGGGGTCAGCCCCAACTGAAACTTTTGGTTCGAGGCATCACGGCGTGTAGATACCAAAAACCTCGCGGAGGCTGTCGCTGATTTCGCCGAGGGTGCAGTCGGCACGCAGCGCATCCTTGATGCTGTACAGCACGTTGTCGGTGCCTTCAGCCGTGGCCTTCACCTTGGCCAATGCCGACTCGACAGCAGCGCTGTCGCGGTTGGCCTTATACGCCCTCAGGCGCTGGATTTGACTCGGCTCAAGGGTCGGGTCGATCGGGGACACGACCGGCTCGGGCTCGTCATCCATCGTGAACTTGTTGACACCCACAATCGTGCGACTCGCGTCGTCGATTGACTTCGTGTACTCGTAGGCCGAGTTCTCGATTTCTTCCATTTGGAAACCCTGCTCGATCGCCGAAACTGCGCCGCCCTTCTCGTCGATGGCGGCAATGTACTCCCAGGCGAGCTTCTCGACTTCGTCGGTCAGCGACTCCACGAGGTACGAGCCGGCCATGGGGTCCGGCGTGTCGACCACACCGGATTCGTAGCCAATGACCTGCTGGGTCCGGAGCGCCATCCGTGCGGCTTCTTCAGTTGGCAGGCTCAGCGCCTCGTCGAAACCGTTGGTGTGGAGTGATTGCGTGCCGCCCATCACGGCAGCCATTGCCTGCAGCGTGACGCGCATAATGTTGTTCATCGGCTGCTGTGCTGTGAGTGTCGAGCCGCCGGTCTGCGTGTGGAACCGCAGCATCTTCGACTTCGGGTCCTGAGCGTTGAACCGTTCAGTCATGATCTTGTGCCACATGCGGCGGCTCGCACGGAACTTGGCGATCTCTTCGAAGAAGTTGTTGTGCCCGTTCCAGAAGAAGCTGAGCCGTGGTGCAAAGTCGTCGACGTCAAGGCCGGCGTCGACTGCTGCTTGCACGTAGGCGATCGCGTTGGCGAGCGTGAAGGCGATTTCCTGCACGGCCGTCGATCCGGCCTCGCGGATGTGGTAGCCGGAGATCGAGATCGTGTTCCAGCTCGGCACGTGCTCGGAGCAATACTCGAAGATGTCGGTGATGATCCGCATCGATGGCCGCGGCGGGTAGATGTACGTGCCGCGGGCGATGTACTCCTTGAGCAAGTCGTTCTGGATCGTGCCGCTGATCTGGTCGGCGGACACACCGTTCTCTTCAGCAACCAACTCGTACATCAGCAGCAAAATCGCCGCGGTCGAGTTGATTGTCATCGACGTTGACACCTTGTCGAGCGGAAGATCCGCGAGCAGGAGCCGCATGTCTTGCATCGAGTCAATCGCGACGCCGACCTTGCCGACTTCACCTTCAGCGCGACCGTGGTCAGAGTCGTAGCCCATCTGGGTAGGCAGGTCGAACGCACAGCTGAGGCCGGTCTGGCCGGCGTTCAGCAGGAACTTAAAGCGTTCGTTCGTTGCTTCGGCATTGCCGAAACCCGAATATTGGCGCATCGTCCAGAGGCGACCGGTGTACATCGACGAGTACACGCCACGCGTGTACGGCGGCGCCCCCGGCGCTCCGAGCATCGCTGCAGCATCCCAGTCAGCGAGGTCGTGTTCGTCGTACAGCTTCCTGATCGGGATGCCGGAGTCGGTCTGAGGGAGATCGGAAACGTCAGCCATGTCGGTGATCGTATTGCGACCCAGGCCCGCCGACCCAGTGCAGTCCAAGTTGCTTCCTCAGCGGGCTGCGACGATGGCGACTTCCATCTGCCACTCCGGTCTGGCCAGCTCAGGCACCGTGACCAAGGTCGATGCTGCCCGGTGCGCTCCGAGGAAGGCGTCCCGCGCGGCCATCACCGGCTCCAGCGGATGGCCGGCAACGACGTACGTGGTGACTAACACCACGTCGTTCCGCGACATCTGAGCGTCGTCGAGCATCGCTGCGATGTTCTGCCACACGACTGCTGCCTGATCTCCAACGTCAGCCGGTGTCGAACCGTCAGGTGCAGTCGGCACGACACCCGAGGTGTGGAGCCAGCGCGTCGGATTTTCTGTGACCACAGCGTGGTGGTAGTTCGCAGCCGGAGCAGCAATCGAGGTTGGATTGATCGAGCGGTTCACACCATGAGCGTGGCACAGCAGCCTTATGCTCGCCGCGATGGACGAAAGGCAGTCACCCGGGCCGATCTCGCGCTGGCTCAGCACTGCACAACCCGAGGCACTGTTCGTCCTGTCAGCCGTAGCTCAGTACATCGGCGCAGCAATCGCCGTTCTGCTCTTCGACTCGGTTGAGCCGCAGACCGTGGCGTGGTTCCGAGTGATGGGTGCAGGCATTGCGCTCCTGGTCATTTCACGCGGCTGGCGGCACGGGTGGACGCGGCAACAGTTGGTTGGCGTTGCGCTGTTTGGCATCACGACAGCGCTGATGAATATCTTCTTCTACTTGGCGATCGACCGCATCGACTTGGGCAAGGGCGTCACGATCGAGTTCATTGGACCAATTCTCGTTGCAGCCTGCACGACACGGTCAGTGCGAAACGGCGTCGCACTGGCGTTCGCCGTCGTTGGTGTCGTTGTGCTCGGCGGTGTGGAAGTCGACAACAACCTGGCAGGCCTCGTGTTCATCCTGATCGCGTCTGCGCTGTGGGCGCTCTACATCGTCTTCGGGGCCCGGGTCGCTCACGTCGATCGCGGCGTCGCCGGCCTCGGTCTCGGCCTCGTCATCGGCACGATCGCGACCGCTCCCATCGGCGCACCGTGGAGCGGACCGGTCTGGGTTTCCCCTCTCCTCCTCGGTCTGTGCCTGCTCGTTGGCGTCTTCTCCAACGCCGTCGGCTACGGCATCGACCAGTTCACCTTGCGGCGCATTCCGATCCGGCGCTTCTCGCTCCTTCTTGCGCTGCTTCCGGTCACCGCATCGCTCGTCGGGTGGATCGCCCTCGATCAGCGCCCTTCGACGATCGATGCCATCGGCATTGCGTTGGTGTTGGTTGGTGTCGCTGTGCAGGAACGTGACGAGATCGAACGTGTCGAGCGCGTTGTCCAGACCGATCCTGCATGACATCGCGCCCTTGAATTGCCCTGACCAATCGGGAGCCGCCGACCCCCGGCTCACGTGACACCGGAGCTACTGTTGAAACATGGCCAACACGATTGAAGACCAGCTCGCCGAAATCGAGAAGGAGGCGACAACTCCGAAGGAAGACTTCGCTGCCGAACGCCTCCATCGCAAGCAGCGCCTCGCCTGCGGCCTGCGCACGATGGGTCGCTTGCACCTCGCTGAGGGCGTGGCCGGCCACGTGACCGTGCGCGACCCTGAGCACCTCGACCGTTTCTGGGTCAACCCCTTCGGCACCAACTTTAAACTGATGACGGTCAGCGACCTCATCTGTGTCAGCCATGAGGGTGAGGTGGTCGAAGGTAACGGCCCACTCAACCAGGCAGCATTTGCCATCCATGGCCAGATTCACCAGGCCCGTCCCGACGTGATCGCCGCTGCGCACTCGCACTCGATGTACGGCAAGACGTTCTCGACGCTCGGCAAGCCACTGAAGATGATCACGCAGGACTCGACGATGTTTTACAACGACGTCGCCCTCTGCAACGACGGCAGCGGTGCTGTCGTGCTCAGCGCGGAGATCGGCAAGAAGATGGCTGACGCTCTCGGCGAAAAGAAGGCCATGATCCACCAGAACCATGGGCTGATCACTACGGGCGGTTCGGTCGACGCCGCCGTCTGGTGGTTCATTGCGCTCGAGCGCGCCTGCCAGAGCCAACTCGTCGCCGAAGCTGCCGGCATTCCGATTGAGATCCCGCAAGCCTTCTGCGAAGACGGCCTCAAAGCGCAGGGCAGCGACGCAGCGGGCTGGTTCCAATTCCAGCCGTTCTGGGACGAACTCGTTGCACGCGAGCCCGAATTCCTCAACTGACCTGCGCTGGCCCGGTCGCCGTTCTTTCGCTGCTGGGGAGAGTGTCAGTCGGTGATCTTCTGATCGATCACCATATGAGTTACCATATGAGTTACCATATGGTGATGGCTCGACGTGAAGTACTCGTTCAACTCGACGACGATCTTGTCGAACGACTCGACGCACTGGCCGCCGGCCTCGGCACCAACCGATCAGAACTGTTGCGTCGCGGGGCCCTAGCTGTGCTCGACGCCGAAGGACTCGCAGCGGCCGATCGCCAGCTTCACTCCGCGTACGAGCGCCAGCCAGCCGATCCACGTCTCGTCCAGTCCGCACGCCGACTCGCTGCTCAGACCACTCCTGCGTGGTAGCTCGCAACGACATCTTCTGGGCTGACCTTGGTCCGCCTGCAGGTCGCCGGCCTGTGTGCGTGTTGACCCGAGATGCCGCCATTGCGGTGCTGACCTCGGTGACCTGTGCGCCAATCACACGCACCATCCGTGGAATCCGATCCGAAGTCGAACTCGGTGCAGAACACGGCCTGCCCGAAGCGTGCGTCATCAGTTGCGACAACGTCATCACGGTCCCGCTCGACGCACTCGACGACCAGTCCGTTGGACACCTCGACGAATTCACTCGCGCTCGTCTCGACGAGGCACTCCGCTACTCGCTCGACATCGTCTACTAACTCGAGTCCCAGCCGCACAATCTGGAGCGGGCAACACATACCGATCTTGAGGAGTTCCGGCCGATGCCGACTCGGCGTCTCTCCCCCACGCATAACGTCCGGTCCGTGATCCGGTCGACGTGGCTGACATCGCGCCGCATCGCGACCCCAGTGCGGTGAACAATCATCGCAGCACCGAAGCAACCGGTGGGCGCCTCCCCAGGTGCTGTGGGTACCCAAACGTTGCCTGCGCCGGCCACTGAGCCAGATCGCTTTAGCCGGCAATGGTGGTGCGGTGGAGGAGGCGGTGGTGACCGTCGTAGCCGCCGGTGGCCTTGTGGAGCACTGAGCGGTTGTCCCACATTGTCAGCATGTCCTGCTGCCACACATGGCGGTACTGGAACTCGTCGCGGGTCTGCCACGCGTACAACTCGAACAGCAGCTCTCGGGCAGCATCATCGGCCATGCCCTCGATGCCAATGATGTAACCAATGCAGCTGAAAACCCCGAGCCTCCCTGTTTCAGGATGCTCACGGATAATCGGGTGGAGCTGGGTGGCCATTGCCTCGTCGGACGGCCGGATATCCATGCTGCGGTCGGTGGCCTGATCATCGGAGCCATAGGTCCCGTCGGGCGCATAGCCACCGCGCGCTGAGTGCACTGCCATCTTTCCGTCGAGGCGAGCTCGGAGGTCGGCGGGCATTGCGTCGAGTGCGCCATGCTGGTTGGCGTACAGCGTGTCGCCGCCCATTGGAGGAATCTGTACCCCGAACAGACAGGTGCCGGACGGCGGCGTGGCCTGGAAGCTCCAGTCGCTGTGCCAGTTCTCAGCGAACAGCGGCGCTGTCTCGTCGGCACGACGTTCGACGGCGATCACATGGTCACGGCCTTCGATCGGCGCAATAAACGGATCGTTGCCAAAGCCACCGAAGGCGAGCGTGAACCTTTCGAGATCGTCGTCGCTCATTGCCTGGTCGGGGAAGGCCAGTACGTGGTGCTCAAGCCATGCAGCCCGAATTTCGGCAACCGTTTCGTTGTCAAGCGGTGCGGTGAGATCAGCCCCGGTCACCGATGCTCCACACGCTTGTCCCGACTTGACCACGTTGATCGCCATCACCCGAAGGTAGCGGTACGGCCGTCAGTAATCGCTGGTCAGCTGAGGCCCGGAGCACACAATCCGTCGAGTTCCTTGATCTGGATGCGATCACGGTTCTCGTAGGTCACTTCGTTCTCGGGGTTCGACTTCAGGTTGAAGACCCGGAACTCCATATCGCTGGTGTCGACCGTCAGGATGCGCCCGATCAGCGGCTCGCCGAGATCGAGGATGACCTTGATGGTTTCGAGCGCCTGGATCGAACCGATAATGCCAGGCAGCACGCCGAGCACGCCAGCTTCGGCGCAGCTCGGTGCAAGCTCGGCCGGAGGAGGCTCGGGGACCATGTCGCGATACGTCGGACCCTTGGTCGGGTGGAACACGCTGACCATGCCTTCGAAGCGGAAGATCGAGCCGTGCACGACCGGGATACCGAGCTTGACGCTGGCGTCGTTCAGCAGGTAGCGGCTCGGGAAGTTGTCGGCGCCATCGACAACAACGTCGTATCCCTCGAGGATGTCCATGATGTTCGACGCATCGAGCCGCGTGTCGTAGGTGACAACGTTGACGTCAGGGTTGAGCATGGTGAGCGTCTTTTTGGCCGAATCAACCTTGCGGTCGCCGATGCGATCAATGTTGTGCAAAATCTGACGCTGCAGGTTCGACGCATCGACGTCGTCCATGTCGACAATGCCGATTGTGCCGACGCCGGCGGCCGCAAGGTACATCGCCGCAGGGGAACCGAGGCCACCCGCACCAAGCATGAGGACCTTCGCATCAAGCAACTTGACCTGGCCGGCAGTGCCGACTTCAGGCAGCAGCAGGTGCCGCTTATAGCGATTGTTCTGCTCAGGTGTGAGCGACACGGGCGCCTTCCACTCGCGGCCCTCGTCTTTCCAGCGGCCATAGCCGCCCTCCATCGAGAGCACGTTCGTGTAGCCGAGTTCGGCGAGCGTCTTGGCAGCAAAGGCCGACCGGACACCGCCGGCGCAATACGCCACGACCGGCGATTGCTTGTCGATGATGCGGCCCTCGATCTGGGCTTCGAGGTGGCCGCGCGGAATGTGGATGGCACCGAGCAGGGCACCTTCCTCGTATTCATCGGGCTCGCGGACGTCGAGGACAATTGCACCGTCGGCAATCGCTGCCGCAGCGCCATCGGTGTCGACTTCGGTGATCTCAGACTTTGCAGCCGAGAGAAGGTCGCGGAAGGTTGCCATGGTGAAAAGCCTACCAATCAGGTCGGGTATCGAGTGGGGTCCCGTGTAACCCACTCATCGGCCGAACCATTCCCACCCGGCTCGGCCCACCCGGCTCGGCCCGTTGGATGTTTTCGAGCCGGAGCCATCATCGGGTTCGGCGCTCGTTAGCGTGCCGCCGTGAGCAACGCCCCCAACGCCTCCAAGAAATTGTTCACGGCCTCCACTGCGTCAAACGATGGCCAATTCACCCCACAAGACTGGGCGTTATTCGTCTCCGTTGCTGCGATCTGGGGCTCGTCGTTCGTCTTCATCGACATTGGCCTCGATGCGCTTCCGCCGGGCCTGATCACCCTGCTCCGCGTGGGTTCGGGCGCTGCGGCACTGTGGGCACTCCCCCGGTCGATCACCACGCGGGTCGGGCGTGCGGTCACCGACGTCCAGATCGAGCCCGACGACCGGGCCAAGCTGCTCCTGCTTTCGGTGATCTGGGTTGCTATTCCGTTCACGCTGTTCCCGATTGCTGAGCAACACATCAACTCCTCGGTCACCGGACTCCTCAACGGCGCCACACCGATCTTCGCGGCCACCGTTGCAGCCGTGCTGCTTCGACAACGCGCCCACGGAGCCCTACTACTCGGCCTTATCGTCGGCTTTGTCGGTATCGCATTAATCAGCGCACCGTCCGTCGGCAACGGTTCGAACGCCGCTTCTGGCGTGTTCATGGTGCTCGGCGCAACGGTGTGTTACGGCTTCGCCATCAACCTCGCTGCGCCGCTCCAGAAGAAGTACGGCTCGCTGCCGTTGATGGCGCGCATGCTTGCCCTCGCAACGCTGTGGACAATCCCCTATGGCCTGTGGGACATTCGAAGCGCCAAATGGGAAGTCGGCCCCCTCACCGCTGTGCTTGTGCTCGGCGTATTCGGAACGGGCATTGCGTTCGCCATCATGGGCACCCTGGTCGGCCGGGTGGGGTCGACTCGCGCTTCCTTCATCACGTACCTCATCCCGGTCGTGTCACTCGCCCTCGGCATGGCCTTTCGCAGCGACACTGTCGCTCCGATTGCTGTTGTCGGCATCGGGCTCGTGATCAGCGGCGCATTCCTCGCCAGCCGTTCTCAAGCCCGAGTCAGCGAACCAGCGCTGGCAGGATCTCACCGATCTGGCCGACCAGAAGATGATCCCCATAACGATCCATTCCTGTCTCGTCCCCGTTGACAATGATCACCGTCGCGCCGTTCGCCTTCGCTCTCGGCACGCAGTTGGCGACCGGAAAAACGCTGAGCGTCGAACCGACGGCCAGCAGCACATCGGACTCTTCGCTCACCTGTAATGCACGGTCGATCACTTCGGGCACGAGTGCCTGGCCAAAGCTGATGGTGTCGCTCTTCAAGATGCCACCGCACTCCAGACACGACGGATCGATCTCGCCAGCGCGCACCCGTTTGAGGCTCTGTTCCATTGGCCGCTGGTCCTGGCATTCCCAACAGCGAGTAAACCACACCGTGCCGTGCACCTCGATCACCTTGGCTGGATCGTTGCCGGCTTTCTGATGTAAGCCGTCGATGTTTTGCGTGATCAGGCCGTGCAGTTGACCGCGCTGCTCGATCTCGACGATGGCAGCGTGGCCCCGGTTCGGCTGAGCCGTCCAGGCCGGAGTGGTCAGTCGGTTCTGCCAGGCCGCTTGTCGCACCTCGGGCTCATTGAGATAGTTCTGGAGTTTCGATGCCTTCTCGGCTGCCGGGTTGTTCGTCCATAATCCGTTTGGACCACGAAAGTCAGGAATCCCCGAATCGGTGGAAATGCCCGCACCGGTCAGCACGACCACGCGCGACGCCTTGGCGAGCGCCTCACGAGCAGCGCCGTGGCCGACAGGAAGGCTGGGCACGGAAGCAACGTCGTTGAACACGCCTCGATACTTACCGACTCACCCGCTGTGATCCACTCGATCCGGCCATCAACGACGGAGCAAGAACCTCGGCTCCCGCTTCGGTGGCGCGCCGCTAGCGTGGGCGACCTTGTCTGATCAGGTGTTGAACGAAGCAAAACGTCGCCGAACGTTTGCCATCATCAGCCACCCTGACGCGGGCAAGACGACACTCACCGAGAAGTTCCTGCTGTATGCAGGCGCGATCACCTCGGGCGGCGCTGTCAAAGCTCATGAGGGCCGCCGCTCAGCCACGTCCGACTGGATGGACATGGAGCAGAAGCGCGGTATCTCGATCACGTCGACCGCCCTGA
>CALAHA010000215.1 GCA_937891565.1 uncultured Ilumatobacter sp.
GATTGCGACCGAGGTCGCGGAATGGGAATGGCCCCGTATCCGGGTCAACATCATCGTCGAGCGCGACAGCCAGAAGGGCATGGTGATCGGCAAAGGCGGGTTGATCCTCAAGCGTGCAGGCGAGCTCGCCCGGAAGCAGCTTCCCGAGGGCGTCTACCTCGAACTCCGAGTCAAGGTCGACAAAGACTGGCAACGCAAGCCGGAACGAGTCCAGCGGCTCGGCTACTGAACTATTCGGGCACGCTTGTCCCGGTCGTCGGGCCGATCGGAATCTGAGAGGGTGGTTCAACAGACGAGCGAGGTGTGCCTGGGTCAAGTGACGCGAAGTCGTCGATCGCTGCGAACTCCTGGTCGCCGCCGTCAGCAGGTACGGGGAACGGTTCGCCGTCGAGGGTGAAAGCAACCTGGCCGATCGCAGTGCTGTTCTGGAGGAACGTCCACACGATTTGGGCGATGGCCTGCCGTTGATTGCGGGGGAGAATCAGGTCGTACACCTCGGCGTCGAGATCAATGGTGATCACGCCGCCTTCGACTGTCGGCCGGCCGACTATCAGGCCGCGCCCCACGAACGAGCTGAAGCCGCTGCCAAATGGGGGGCCCTGTTCGAGAGCAACCACGATCTGATTGAGATCGCGGCGTGCGACGAGTTCCGTCTCGACAACAACGAGCAGCCCCCGTGAGATGAAGTACAGATCGACGATTTCGGCCGGGGCCGGCGTGGTGGTTGTCGTCGATTCGACGGTTGATTCGGGTATGTCGGGAAGCGACGTGGTGGTCGTGGTGGTCGTGGTTGTCGACGTGGTTGTCGTCGAATCGTTCAGGCCACCGGGGATCTCATTGCCGTCAATCGGCTGGAACGTCGAGTCGCCTGTCGGAACAGAACATGCAACAGCGACAACAGCAAGCAGCTGCACGAGTGCAGCGGCGATGATGCGTTGTTTGCACGAATGCGAATGGGTCATTCGTGCACCTCGGACGGCAGTTCGACAACGAAGCGTGCCCCACCGCCTTGACGGTCTTCGACCCAGGCAGCGCCACCCATGGCAGCACAGTGTTCAGCGACCAGCGCCAGGCCGAGCCCTGTGCCGATTCGATGGCGAGCGGAACTGCCTCGTGCGAACCGCTCGAAGATGCGTTCTCGCTCCCCACGTGCCACACCGGGTCCGCCGTCTTCGACAGTGATACGCATCCGACGTTTGGCTACTGGTGCCAACTGGATCGAGAGGGCGCCGCCGCCGTGGTGCTGTGCATTCTCAACCAGGTTGCCAAGAATACGTTCGTAGCGGACCTTGTCGATGGAGACTTCGGTGCGGGTTTGATTGGCAACCTCAATCGGCACATCAACGGCGCCATAGCGGGCGGCTATACGGCGAGTCAGATCGACGATGTCGAGCCGCTCGACGTTGAGGTCAGTCGCTCCGGCGTCGAGGCGTGACAGCTCGAGTAGGTCGATCACCATGTTGTCGAACCGGCGTACCTGGCTGACAACAACATCGAGTGCTTGACGTGTGCGTTCAGGCACTTCCTCACGGCGAGCATCGAGCACTTCGACAGCGGCGGTGAGCGCCGTAATGGGTGAGCGCAGCTCGTGGGACACATCGGATGCGAAGCGAGCCTCGCGTTCGATACGAGTTTGAACGGCGTCGGCCATGTCGTTGAACGAGCCGGCCAGACGGTCGAGATCGGGATCGGATTCCTCGTCGAGGCGGGTGTCGAGTCCACCCGAGGCAATTTCTTCGGCGGCGTCGGCAACACGGCTCAGCGGACGGAGCAGACGGCGGCTGGTCGAAAAGCCAAACAGGGTCGCCAGCACGAGCGTGCCGATGCCGCCGAGGGCGAGTGCTGTAAAGATCGCACGAAGCGTCCGTTCGGTGTCGCCGAGCGGAAATGCCTCGTAGTAGCCGACATCGAATGCACCGATGTAGACGCCGACAACCACGTAGTTCTGGCCATCGATCCCGACGTACGCAGTACCGTTCCCGCGTTGCTCAACGGCGTTGACGATGACTTCTGGGTAGTCGTCGATCTTGCGCTGTGTGTCGGTGCCGGCTCGAGGACGCGTCGGGTCGAGCGAACCGAGGTTTGCAAAGCCGTCGCCATCGATTCTGAATCGGAGTTCCGTGTCGACGAAAACGTTGATCGTCTGAGGGTTCTCCTCGAGCTGCTGCAGGAGGAGATCGGCATGGATGATGGTTTGGTCGCGAGCGGCGCTGTTCTCGCGGGCGAGGAGGGTGCTTCGCGCGAATCCGTATGTCACACCGATCAAGACTGACCCCGCGAACAAGGCAATGAACGCGAAGAAGAGCGTGACGCGAGTGCGAAGGCGGAGAGAACGTTGCCGAGCCACAGGTGAGAGTGTTGCAGGTGAGAGAGTCACATCGGCGAAAGGTTCTCGCCACACCGATCGGCGAAAGGTTCTCGCCACACCGATCGGCGAAAGGTTCTCGCGCTGCCGGTGAGACACCAGGGGGAGGAAGGTGTCTCACCGGGGCAGCGTGAACAGGTATTAATATGGTCTTCTTGTGTGACGGATAAATTCGCGAGCTGTGCGATTTCTGTAACAAAGCAATCGATCTTTGAAAATCTGTGGAAAACAGATGCCTACCTCAGGTGTTGTACCCTCGGATTCGGTGTAGCTGATTTGATGGGGCTGAGTTGATGGAGTCACTGCTGTTCATCGAAGACGACGACGCGATCCGGCTTGCGCTGTCTCTTGCCCTCGAGGACGAGGGCTACTCGGTGCGCCAAGCCGCAAACGGCAGCGAAGGGCTCGTTGCCTTCGCCGCACATCCTGCCGATCTGATTCTGCTTGACCTCCGGCTTCCTGACATGTCGGGTTTCGAAGTCTGCCGTGCCCTGCGTCTCAAGAGCATTGTGCCAATTATCATCATCACCGCACAGACCGACACGGTTGACATGGTTGCCGGGCTCGAAGCGGGTGCCGACGATTACGTGACCAAACCGGTCGTCCCGAAAGAGCTTGCAGCACGCATTCGTGCGCTGCTTCGTCGTGCCCACCTCCAGGACGCGTCAGCGGTGCCGTTGGCAAGCGTGTTCGGCGACATCGAATTGCGCCGCGAGCAAGGAATCGTGCTGAAGAGCGGCACAGAACTCAGTCTGACGAAGACCGAATTCCGCCTGCTCGTCGAGTTCGCCGACCACGCTGGAGCCGTGCTGTCACGCGATCAACTCCTCGAACGTGTGTGGGGGTACGAGTACCTCGGTGACTCCCGGCTCGTCGACGCCCACGTTCGACGCCTCCGGGTGAAGGTCGAAGAGCATCCCGACGACCCCAAGCTGATTGTCACAGCTCGAGGCGTCGGCTACCGCCTGATCAACTGATCACTTCTTGTAGAGGGCTTCGATCTCGTCGGTGAATTTGCTGAGGATGCCGCGCCGCTTGAGCTTCGATGTTGGCGTCAGTAGGTCGGTGTCAGGGAGCCACTCAGCGCCGAGCACCTTGACCTTTTTGACGGCTTCGGCATTGTTGAAGTTGGACATGGCCACGACGAGACCGGCTTCGACCTCAGCGATGACGTCAACGTTTTGAGCCATTGCCGCCATCGTGGCGGCGTCGCCTTCAAGACCATGCTCGCTCGCCCAAGCCGCAGCTGCGTCGGGGTCGAGGACCACCAGTGCTGTCACGAACGGCTTCTGCTCGCCGACCGCACACGCCTGGCCGACCAGCGGGATCATCTTGAGCGCTGCCTCGAGGTTGGCAGGGCTGATGTTCTTGCCGCCCGCCGTGATGATGAGTTCCTTTTTGCGGTCAACGATCTTGAGGTACCCGTCGTCATCGATCACGCCGATGTCACCGGTGTGCACCCAGCCCTCGCCGTCGATTGATTCAGCAGTCTTGTCGGGTAGCCCGAGGTAACCCTCGAACATGTTGCCGCCACGAGCCAGAACCTCGCCGTCTTCGGCGATCTTCATCTCGACACCGGTTGCAGGTCGGCCCACATAGCCAGGCTTTGCAGCCGCCGACCAGGAGAGCACGGCGGTGGTCTCGGACATGCCGTAGCCCTCGCTGAGCGGGACGCCGATGGCGCGAAACCAGCCGAGGATCTCGGCTGGGATTGGAGCGGCACCGGAGATGCCAATCTCGACTTCGTCGAGACCGATCAATCCGCGGATGGCCTTGAAGCCGACTTCGTCGAGGAAGTTCCAGGTGGCGATCTCTTCGTCGGTGGCCGTGCCGGCGGTCATTTTTTCCATGATTGGAAGTGCCGCGGCGACGCCGTCGTTGAACTGCTGTTCCTTCACAGGATCGGCAGCGATGGCGGCGGTGACACCGGCGTACATCTTCTCCCACACCCGCGGGACGCCAATGAAGACGTTCGGCTTCGTCTCGCGCACCGTTGCTGGCATCTGTGACGTCTCAGGGCAGCAGTACACCCTTGTAGCGAAATCGATCATGTAGTAGTGGCCGAGCAGGCGCTCCATGACGTGGGCCAGCGGCAGGTACGACACGTGGCGTTTGCCGGCGAAGTCGGCGATGTCGGTTTGCTCGCGCATCGACTGGCCAACTGACTCAAGGGTCCAGGCCACGTTGCTATGGCTCAACATGACGCCCTTCGGCGGGCCGGTTGTGCCGGAGGTGTAAATGATGGTGGCGGTGTCTGACAGGGTGGCAGTTTCGGCTTCGACTGCCAGGTCAGCCGGCTCGAATGCAAGCATGTCGCTGTAGCGAATGATGTCGTCAGCGGCGCCTTCCGCCTCGATCAGCACGGTGTGCTTAATGGTCGTTATTTTTTCTCGAACGGCGTCGAAGCGAGCGAGAAAATCAGCGTCTTCGAGGATTGCGACCTTCGCACCGCAGTCGTTGATGAGGTACTGAATCTGATCAGGAGCCGAGGAGTTGTAGATCGACACTGGTGTGGCACCGCAGAACAGAATTGCCATGTCGAGGGCATGGAATTCTTGGCGGTTGCGGATCATCATGACGACCGTGTCGCCTGCGCTCACACCGAGATCCTTCAGCGCAGCCGTGAGGCGTGCGGTGTCTTCGGCCATCTCGGTCAGCGTCTTGGACTCCCAGTCGCCTGCTGAATTCTTCCAGTTGAGTACCTCGATACTGCCGTTGCGCTCAACGTTGGCGAGAAACCGTTTCGGGAGGTTCTGTCCAACGATGCGTTCGTGCAGGTCTGCGCTGGTAGTCATTCTCCCACTATCGCACGAACGTCAGCGATCGAGGAAGCTGACCACTGCATCGGTGAACAGATCGTTCTTGTCGCCGGCGATCATGTGCGCTGCGCCTTTGACATCGACGTATTCGGCATGTGGCACCATTTCCATGAAAGCCTGGACCTCGTCTTCGGTGACCAGGTCGGAGAGCTTGCCGCGGATCAAGAGGGTCGGCATCGTGATGCGCCGGGCCATCTGCTCGAGATCGTCGTGATGGCGATCTCGGGCATGCTCGCTATTCACCTGGCCACGAGACGTCATGAAGGCCGGGTCCCAGTGCCAGTACCAGCGGCCGTCGTCACGATGGCGCAGGTTCTTGGCTAAACCGGTCAGGTCGGCCGGCCGGGGCCGGTGCGGCTGGTACTCGGCAATGGCATCAGCAGCTTCGTCAAGGCTTGCAAAGCCGTCGTGTGCCCGAGCGGCCATGAAGTCGAGAATGCGGGTGACCCCCGCCTTAGCGGGCCGTGGTGTGATGTCGACGAGTGTCAGTGATGTGTAGGAATGTGGCGCTCCGTCAACTGCATGGAGGCCAGTCATCCCGCCGAGCGATGCGCCGACCCATGCAACAGGCTCGCCGATCCACTCGACGACGTGCTGAGCGTCGGCACAGTAGGCGGCCATTGAGTAGTCGCCCTCGGCATCCCACGACGAGTCGCCGTGACCGCGCAGGTCGATCGACACGACCCGGTGACCGTTTGACGCGAGCTTTTCGGCGGTGCCGCCCCATGAGTGTCTCGTCTGGCCGCCGCCGTGCGCGAGCAGGACGGGTGTTTGGTCGCCGGGCCAATGGTCAGCAGCGAGGTGTTGGCCGGCCACTGTTGAGATCTGAATGGTTTCCATTAGTTTCGCTCGTCGCTCCAGATCGGCAACCGCTTCTCCTTGAACGCCTGCATACCGATGTGAGCCTCAGGGCCACGGAACAGCTCGTCCGAGAGTCGCCCCATCTCGTCGAACGCATTGTCACGGTCCATCGTCGGAACCCTGTTGAGGAGGGCTTTCGTTTCCCGAACCGCCCGCGGTGCGCCGGCTCGAACGCCGTCGATCAGTGATTGCACCGTTGCGTCGACGTCGTCAGTCACGTGGGTGACGAGGCCGATTGACCGTGCTTCGGCT
>CALAHA010000216.1 GCA_937891565.1 uncultured Ilumatobacter sp.
GCTGGCGCAGGTGGGGCAGTGCTTGGCGCCACTGTCGGCGCCAACGACGGTGTCACCGTGACTCGCAATCCAGATGGCGGTGGCACGTTCCAAGCGACGTTCGGGTTCCTGTCGACGGAGACGCCACTTTCGAACATCGACCAGACCAAGATCACGGGCCCACATCGTTGGTACACCGCAGTTGGTCCGCGGCTGAGTTTCGCTGACGATGGTCTCACCTTCGGGACGAACCATCACCAAGGTCTGTGCATCGAGTTTGTCGAGCGCATTCCCAAGGTCATTGGACCGCGCCGCCACTCGGCGCTGTGGGTCAGTGTTGCCAACCCGCAGGGGCTCGCCGATGCCCTCGGCTGCTGAGCCAAACTGATGCTGCTCGCCTAGTTTTGGTCACCGGACGTTTCGTTGCCAGGCAGCGCCGGATCGATACCGGTCATCTCGATCGACAGTTCCCACAGCCCGGCGGCGAGCGCCCCGTCACGGGCCACCGATGAAGCCTGCGCTTTGCCTGCTGGGCCAGCAGTTTCGCTGCGTCGTGTCGGGCCAAAGTATTCGCCACCTTCGACGCCTGGCGCAGTTGCAGCCATCAGTGTGGGCCATGCGCCTTCCGCTGCTGAGTTGAAAAACGGGCGGAACAGCGGGACCGCGAACCGAACGAGCGACGGCAGGTGCCGCGCCAGTTCAGTGTCGGCGATGCCCGGGTGGCAACCAACCGCAATGGTCGATGACCGTGCTCGTCGCAGGCGCCGATCAAGTTCGAATGCAAACAATAAGTTGGCAAGCTTGCTCTGCCCGTAACGATCTTGTGCCCGGTAGCGGCTCTGCGCATTGATGTCGTCGAAGAAAATCTTTGCACCGCGGTGCGCAATGCTGCTCGTCACAACAACCCGGGCATCGGGCTGTTCGCCAAGCTTCGGTAGCAACAACGATGTAAGTGCGAACGTGCCGAGATGGTTCACACCGAACTGCGACTCGAACCCGTCGACAGTCATCTCCTTCGGCGGCATCATGATCCCGGCGTTGTTCACGAGCACGTCGAGCCGGGCCTCCTCGTTCACCTGAGCAGCTGCGTCGCGCACACTGGAAAGGTCGGCCTGGTCAATTTGGATGACGTCGAGGTCGGCGTCGGAGACATCGACACGAATGGCATTGATTGCTGCGTTGGCCTTGTCGAGCGACCGGCAACCGAGCAGCACGCGGGCGCCCTGCGCTGCGAGCACCTTCGCTGTCTCAAAGCCGAGGCCGGTGTTTGCCCCGGTGATGAGAATCGTCCGTCCGGACTGGTCAGAAACGTTGGTGTTGGTAAAACCGGCCATGACTCATGTGTACCCGCTGACGCCCTGCTGAGTTGTTTTCCGTCCAAACCTGCCGAGCGCGAGTCAGCAGAAACGTCGTCGATCCGTCCCCGTTTTGACGGTCGGCCGAATGGGCTTGTCGTTGTCAACTCGGTGGATCGCTCCCTATGGTCGTGAGTCCACCCCAACTTGGATGTACGAATGACTCAACAGCAACCGACCAACTCACTGCAACGTTTCCTCGACGGCGACCTGGATGCGCAACCCCGAGGGATCGAAGATTCCGCCAACGATGTTGGTTCGCGAATGGCTGAGGCGCGCGTCGCCGCTGGCCGCACGCAGGCAGAGATCGCGAATCAATTGGGTGTGAAGGCGTCAACCGTCGCGAAGTGGGAGCACGGCAGTGCGTCACCACGCAGCAATCGACTGGCCTCCCTCGCGGGAATCTTGGGTGTCAGCCTGTCCTGGTTGATCGTGGGGCATGGCGACGAACCAACCTCCACCGACGACCTCGATGAAATCAAGGTGGCGTTGAACCGAGTGCAGGCGCAGCTCGTCGACACCCTTAACGAGGTCGACGTACTGGCGGCCCGAATCGACATTGCTCGCGACACCGGCTGACACCGGGCTGGCAGACGTCTATTCGTCTGTCGACGAAGCGCCCGCTGGGTCGTCCGCAAGGATCCGCTTGAGCAGGGCGACGAACTCGACAGCATGAAGATTCCTGGCGGTCCGGATTGGAAAATACGCATTGATTCTGCCCGCGTGCGGGATCGTGATGTCGGGAACGCGCACCAAGGTTCCCGCGTCGATCCGCGGTCGAACCGAACGCTCCCACCCCAGTGCAACGCCGCCGTCGCGCTCGGCGACGTCAAGGCACACTTGATACGACGTGAAAACCACTGTCTTGATGCTGCCGGGCTCGACGACCAAGGCCGACGAAAGAACGTCCTGCCATGTGGTCCAGCCGGGATCCACGTAATCAACATGGAGCAGCGGCAGCACTGCAAGGTCGGCTGGCGTGACCGGTGTAGGAAGTTGCGCTGCGAACGTTGGTGAGCAGACAGGGAACACGGCGTCATCGGCGATGAACTCGACGTTAAACAAGCTGGACTCGCTGGGCCCGTAGCCCAACGCCAGGTCGAAGTACTCGTCCGTGGAGGCGACCAGATCGTTCGAGGCAAGCACTCGGATATTCACATCGGGATGGGTGCGGTGAAACTCGCCGAGAATGGGGGCCACGGTCGCCGTCGCCAGCGACAGACTCGTGAGAATCGTGATCGAGTCGTTGCCAGCTGCGCGCCGACGAATCAGATCGGCCGTTGCCGAGAGTTCGCTGAGCGAAAGGCGCACCGACGCTGCGAGCAGTTCGCCGTCGGCGGTCGGCGTCACATCGTGGCGGTGTCGTTTGAAAAGGCTGACACCCAAGTCGGCCTCGAGTTCGCGGATTCGCCTGCTGACCGTGGCCTGGGACTGGTGGAGTTCACGGGCAGCACGAGTGAAGTTTCGATGCCGGAATGCCGCCTCGAACGGCACGAGAGCTGCAAGGGGCGGGAGATTCCGGTCGAAATCAGACATCCGAAAACCGGATACCTCGTGCCGAAAGATGCGTACCTTGCTTCACCCCACCGACACTACGCTTTTCAGCAGTTAACCACCCCCTAATTGAACACCCCGAAAGAGAGTCCGAAAATGGGAATCCCCACATCGTTGAAAGAGCGCAAGCAACCCGCAGTGCAGTCACCGCAGAAGCCCGCATCCAGCCGGCTCCTGTTCGGCAAGGTGAACGATTGGGTGCGCCAACACCCCGGAGCCCAGACCGGTCCGAGCCAACAGGCGTTCGACACAATCTCTCGATCATCACACGTTTCACTGGCACGCCGTTCGACCAAGT
>CALAHA010000217.1 GCA_937891565.1 uncultured Ilumatobacter sp.
GATCGCCAGGTCGCCATGAAGGTGCTCTTCCCGCAGTTTGCCACCGACGAAAACTTCGTCGAGCGGTTCCGTCGAGAAGCGCAGTCGGCCGCCAACCTGTCACATCCGAACATCGTCAGCGTGTACGACTGGGGCAAGTTCGAAGGCACGTACTTCATTGCAATGGAAGAGGTGCAAGGTCGCACCCTCGCCGACGTTTTGAAGGCGAACAAGCAGCTCACCGCCAAGCAGGCAGCCGAAATTGCCAGCGAAGTCGCCGCAGCGCTCGGCTTCGCACACGACGGCGACGTGGCCCACCGCGACATCAAGCCGGCGAACATCTTGATCGGGTCCAACGGCCAGGTGAAAGTTGCCGACTTTGGCATTGCTCGCGCAATGAACGCTCCAACCGAGGCCAACCTCACACAGGTTGGTTCGGTCATGGGCACAGCCACCTACTTCTCGCCAGAGCAGGCTCAGGGCGCTCAGCCCGACCCGCGCAGCGACCTGTATTCACTCGGCATCGTCATGTACGAAATGGTCAGTGGCCGGCCGCCGTTTACCGGCGAGAATCCAGTCAGCATTGCGTACAAGCAGGTGCACGACGCACCGCAGCCGCTCATCCAGCTGGTTGCTGACGTACCGCGGGCATTCGAGGCAATCGTCGCCAAGCTGCTCGCCAAAGATCCCAAGCTGCGCTATCCGAGTGCTGGCGCATTGCGCGACGACCTCCGCCGATTCCGCAACGACGAACCGGTCCTGGCGCTGACGGCTGCAGCGTCTGCCCAAGGCGTCGCCATGCCAGGCGCCGACGGTGTAATCGCCGCCGCACTCGGGGCAACCACGGTCAACCCGAGCATCGCACCCCGCATTCCACCGGTTCACCCGCGCGCTGGCGGCGTTCCGCAGGCCGGAATGTACGAGGCTGGCTATCCACCGGGCGCCTCACCTGACGCTGCTTACTACGACTCCGACGTATCCCGAACCGGCTGGTATGCCCTGGCCGCATTTGTAGCGCTGATCGCGTTGGTCATCGGCGGAGTTTTGCTCTTCCAATCGTTGAACACCGAAGAGCAGACCACCGCCGAGCCGCAGCAGGTCACTCTTGCCGACTATTCCAATCGGCTCAGAGCCGACGTCGTGGCCGAACTTGATGGGCTCGGCCTGGCGTTCAAAACACAAGCCGAAGAAAACGGCGACTTCGCTATCGACTTTGTCATCCGCACTGAACCGCCGGCTGGAACAGTGATGATCGAAGGCCAGGAAGTCGTGGTGTTCTTTAACCCCGATCCACAGGTCAACCCGATTCCGAATGTCGTTGGCATCTCGCTCGAAGACGCCCGTCTCACACTCGAAGCAGCCGGATTTAGTATTGGCACGATCATGGTGCAGCAGACCGATCAGGTCGGCGAAAACACCGTGCTCAGCATGACCCCGCCTGCCCAGACGCAGGCCAACACCGGCACCATTGTCGACCTCGTCGTTGCCGGGCCGCCCGAAGGCGTCTCCGTCCCGGGGTTCCTCGTCGGCCAGACCGAACAGGCTGCGCTCGACGTCTTACAGGGCGAGCCCTACGGCTTCGTGGTCGAGATCATCCGTCAGTCGAGCGCAACGATTGTTGCGGGCACCGTCATCGAGTTGTCACCCGGCGCCGGTTCGCTCATCCCCCGCGGCGGCAGCATTGCAATGACCGTGTCGGACGGCCCCGAACAGATCACCGTGCCTCCCGTGGTCGGCCAGACCGAGGGTCGGGCACGCAACGAACTGACCGGTCGCGGTCTGCGAGTCAGCGTCGAGTACGTCGATGTGGCCGCCGGCAGCCCGGACGACGGCCGGGTGCAATCCCAGAGCCTCGAGCCTGGCAGCATGGTCGATCCCGACACTCAGATCAGCCTCGTCGTCGGCCGCTCGCTCGAAACGGTGCCGACGCTCCCGCCGACCACTCAGCCTCCAGCCACCACGGTTCCTCCGGCCACGACCGTCGCCCCAGCGACCACCACGGTGCCGGTCGCAACCGCTGCGCCAGCGACCACCGCCCCGTAACCGCACTCCATTTCGATTCGCGATGGAATCGACCGGGTGACTCGAACAGCACGGCGCCATACTGGCTGGGTGCCGCGCATCTTGGTGATCGACAGCTACGACAGCTTCGTCTACAACCTCGTCCAATACCTGGGTGAGTTGGGTGCCGAGCCAATCGTTGTACGCAACGACGAACTCAGCGTCGACGAGGCAATCGCACTCGCACCTGATGGCGTGTTGCTCTCGCCTGGCCCTGGGCGCCCCGAAGACGGCGGCATCATCTGTGAAGCCATCCCTGCGTTCGCGGCCGCTGGCACGCCGGTATTCGGTGTCTGCCTCGGCCACCAGGCAATCGGTCACGTCTTCGGAGCATCAGTCGTTGGCGCTCCCGAACTGATGCACGGTAAGACCTCGCCAATCAACCACGAAGGTGTCGGCGTTTTCGCCGGCCTCGAGTCGCCGCTAACCGCAACGCGCTACCACTCGCTGACACTCGATCCTGACACGATCCCCGACACCCTTGCAATCACCGCGCGCACTGCCGATGGCGTCGTGATGGGGGTGCGGCATCGCACCCTCGACATCGAAGGTGTGCAGTTTCACCCCGAGTCGATTCTCACCGACCAGGGCCACGACCTGGTGAAAAATTTCCTGGCGCGCTGCACACCTGCTTGAAACCCGACGTCAAGAATGACGCGATTGCCGCAACAGTTTCGCAATCTTGTTCTCGGGGTGCCCGTTCATGGCCTATGCTCGGTACCCGATGGCACCTCCGAAGCGAAAAACAGGTGGCGGACGAGTCACAGACAAGGGCACTCGCCCTGGCGATCGTTCTGCACCCCGTTCGAACTCAGCGCAGAGCGACCACGAGGTCGCTGCATCTTCGCGCTATACGCCAAAGGCGAAGCGCCAGCAATTGATCCCGCCAAACTGGATTCCGGTCATCATGCTTGTGCTGCTGATCGGTGGCGGTTTGCTGATCATGGCTCGATACTTGATCTTTACCGAGAGCAACTGGCCGACCCTCGCTGGGTTGATCGCCATTCTTGGTGGGTTGTACACAGCCACCAAGTGGCAATAGCACTCCACTCAATCACCGCCGAACTCAATCACCGCCGAATCTGGCCGAGTCCCACCCTGTGGGAAACCCGTGTGACCGTTGGCGCCAAGACGCATACTTATCCACAGTTCTGTGGATAGTGCATCACAATTGCCACTTGTTTGCTTACCTCTTGCGTGAGATTCGCAGCCCGTCCGCTCAGTCGTAGAGCGGAGCCACTTCGACCATGTCTTCGAGACAATGTCGGGGCGGAGGCGGATCTTCGTCAGGCGCCATCGTCATTTTGAGCTCAACACCGCAGCTGTCGCAGCGGTACTTTCGGCTCACCTTGCGCATCTCACCCGTCGGCAATGGCTCGGGCGGAAGCTGTGTCATCGAATACAACATCGCAATGCCACTTTTCCACAGGACAAATCCGAAGAAAACCCCGAACCCCACCCAAATGACTGTTGAAAAGGCTGGCATGACACTCAGGGTATCGGCCCCGGCAGCACCACTTCACTCGCGTCCGACGTTGCGCCCACTGCAAGAAGTGGGCACGATTGGCCGCAATGAAGTGGCCGACATGGGAACAGGCAGCAATCGCAGCGGTCCTCAGCGGCGTTGTTGCGCTCGCCCTCAGACGACGCCGGTCCCTTGACCAGCCTGCACAGTTCGCCGAACAACTGACCGTCGAGTTCGCGTTGATCTCGGCGCTCTACGCCGTCTGGCGCGTCGCTCGAAAGTTGCCGCTCGCCCAAGACGACGGCGCAATCGAGCGCGCCCGGTCGATCGTTGATTTCCAAGAAGCGATCTTCTTACCGACCGAGCTCTCATTCCAGCAATTCATCTTGCGCAATGACTGGCTCGGTTGGCCGACCACGCTCTACTACGCAGTGCTGCACGTCCCCGCCCTGATCGCATTTCTCGTCTGGCTGTTCGTGTTCCATCGCCCCCACTTCGCGCACTGGCGCAACGGACTCGTCTTCCTTACCGGGATGTGTCTCGTCATCCGGTTCTGGCGTGTTGCACCGCCACGGTTCCTTGCCGACCTCGGCTACGAAGATCTGTCAGAACGATTCGGACCGTCGATCTACGGCCCCGTTGGGACCGGCGTCTCTGACCAATTTGCTGCGATGCCTTCGATCCATGTTGGTTGGGCTGCCGTGGTGTCGCTCGGTATTTTTGCCGTGAGTACCAGTCGGTGGCGATGGTTTTTCCTGCTGCACCTGATCATCACGATCATCGTCGTATCAGCCTCAGGCAACCACTGGTGGCTGGACGGCATCGTCGCCATCGGTCTGCTCGTGGTCGGCCTCTGGCTCGACACGTACGTTCGCTCGCATGTCGCCCGACGCAGGGAACCCGCCCCGACCAAGGTCGATCAGCGGCTCGCTCGGTCTGAACGCGACGTGTCGTCGATTTCCTGACCGGCGTCGACCAACAGATCGAGCACACGCTGCATGTCGGCAATATCGGCACCGTCGAGGTGCACAGCGAACAGGGCCTGCAGCGCGCGTCGGTACGTCACCGACATCTCGCGCCACAGACGGCGTCCGGTCTTCGTCAGCTCCACCTCGACAGCACGGTGGTCGTTGGCGTCGACGTATTTGTGGCGCGCTATCCAGCCTTCTTCTTCGAGCCGATCGAGTCGACGGCTGACGCTCGAAGGCGGCAACCGCATGTCAGACGACACGTCGAGCGGGCGGGCCCGACCGCCCAGTCGCTGAAGTGACGCCAAGACATCGAACCATCCGAGCGAAATATCCCACTCGGCACGGAGCTCGTCGTCGATGTTCCGTTCGATCTCACCGACAAGCGCCTGCATGCCCCGCCAGACGCCAACACGGACGTTGTCGAGGCGTGCCATGCCCGATCAGCTCGTAGCGCGGATCGCTGCGGCGAACGCCGTGGTGGCCTCTTGAATCTCGTCAGAGGTGACCGTGAGCGGCGGCATCCAGCGAATGGTGCGCTTGCGGGTGCCTGCAGTCATCAGGATCACTTTGCCCTCGGCGAGGCAGTGTTCAACGATTGCCGAGGCGCGCTCGGCAGAGTCGAACTCACACGCAACCATGAGCCCGCGGCCGCGGACATGGAGCATCGAATCATCGAGTTGCTGGAAGTCTCGGAGTGAGTCAGCGAGCTGCGTACCACGTGCCAACACGTTGTCGAGGAAGCCGGGTTCGGTTAGCACATCGAACGTTGCCAGAGCAGCCGCGCAGCCGAGCGGCGTGCCATTGGACGAACCGCCATGGCTCCCGGGGGTCCATTTTTCGTCGTGGACGCGACGAGTACCGAGTGCCGCGAACGGGAATCCGGACGCAATACCCTTCGACATGCAGATGATGTCCGGATCAATGTCGTGCTCCTCGATGGCGAACATCTTGCCCGTACGACCAAAACCGCTCTGCGTCTCGTCAGCGACGAACAGGATCCCGTTCTCTCGGCAACGCTGATCGAGTCCTTCGATGAATGCCCGCGGGGTAGGGATGTACCCACGTTCGCCAATGACAGGTTCGATGATGATTGCCGCGACTTCGTGCGCAGCCACCTGCGTCTGGAAGAGCCGGTCAAGGCCGCGCAGCGCTCGGCTGATCTCGGCTTCCTGGTCGGACGCGTGCGGGTCGGGGAACGGGGCAACAAACACGCCGCTCGGGAAAGGTCCGTACCCCTCGCGATCGATTGCCCGCGACGTCGACATCGCCATTGTCAGCAACGTGCGACCGTGGAAGGCGCCATCGAAGGTGATGATGTTGCGGCGACCGGTCGCGTGCTTAGCAAGCTTCACCGCAGCCTCAAGGATCTCGTCACTTGAGTTGCTGAAGAAGAACGTATCAATCGACTCCGGCGTCAATTCGGCCAGCCGAGCCGCCACAGGCTGAAGAAGATCGTGGGTGTAAATGTTTGCCTGCGCGTGCACGAACCGCTGCGCCTGGTCAGCAATGGCTTGCACGACCTTCGGGTGACAGTGACCCGTCGATGCCGCAGCAATGCCCGCCGTGAAGTCGAGGTAGGCGTTGTCGTCCGCGTCGTAGACGCGACAACCGAGGCCACGTACGACTTGAAGATCGGTGACCTTCAACCACACATTCGAGAGATTCGAATTCGGCTCTGACACCGTTGAGGAGGTCATGAACGAGAGCCTACGGGAGCCCGGCAGACCCCGTGGCCATCACCCAGCCCGCACCCAGCCCGCACCCCAGCCGGGCCACGACCGCAGACGGTGAGCTACCGTTGTGCGATGAGCACCGCACCGGCAGGTTGGACCTTCACTGATGGCGAAGCAATGGACTGGCAGGTGCTGGGTGAAGGCGTCGCCATGAAATCGCTCGGCGCCGCTGACGGCAGAATGATCGCCACCTTCAAATTCGACGCCGGCTATGTCGGCGGGGTCCACCATCACGAAGAGCCCGAGTTCAGCTACATCCTTGAAGGCTCGATGGTTTCCCAAGGCGTCCAGATGGAAGTCGGCCACGCCTACGCAGTCGAAGCCGGCACGACCCACGACGACTTTCGCACCGAGCACGGCTGCACGCTCGTGAGCGTCTTCAAGATTCCCGGCTGACCGGTCACACTGTTCCTGACACTGTTCCTGACACTGTTCCTGACAC
>CALAHA010000218.1 GCA_937891565.1 uncultured Ilumatobacter sp.
GTTCCGGGCGTGTAGATGAAGGTTGGAGCGACGGCGTTCACGGTGATGCCGAGCGGCCCCCATTCCAATGCGAGCACGCGCACCAGTTGGTTGACGGCGCCTTTCGACGCGCAGTACACGGCATGGTCGCGAATGCCGACAAGCGATGCCTGCGAGCTCATCGCGACAATCCGGCCGGAGCCGTGTTCGAGCATGATCTTGCCGGCTGCCTGGGCCGTGAAGAAGAGGCCCTTCGCGTTGACGTCCATCATGTCGTCCCAGTCGGCCTCGGTGACCTCGACCGCTGGATGGTTCGCTCCGAGCCCCGCGTTCGCGACAAGCACATCGACGCGTCCGTGCTGCTGCGCGATGTCGTCGAATGCGGCGTTGATCGAGCCGACGTCGGCAACGTCCATCACATGGCCGGACGCACGGCCGCCGGCTGCCACGACTTGCGCGGCGATGGTAGAGGCCTCGTCAGACGACCGAGCGGTGAGGGCAACGGTGGCACCTGCGGCGGCGAGCGCGTCGACGAGGCCACGCCCGATCCCGCGCGACGCTCCGGTGACCACAACGATCTTTCCGTGGAGGGAGAACGATGGAAGGTGCTCGGAGTTCATTCCCTCAGACTGACACTGGGCGGGTGGTAGTGACGAAGCCCGGCGACATTGTTCTCGACCACTGTGTTCGATGCTTCGTCGTCCGTCGGTGCCGATCACTACGGTCGGCCGATGGACCGCATCGAGATCGAGATCAAACTGAACCGGGACAGAGCCTGGTTACTCGAGCGACTCGGGGCGATGTCGGACGACGAGTTGAGGGCGCCGCGCACGTTCAGTGAGCACGATGCTGAGAGCCGTTGGTCCTTTGCTGACCACTTCGTCCACACGACACTGATCGAACAGAACTGGAACGCGATGTTCCGCCGTCACGTCGGTGGTGACCAGGGTCTCGCGCCGCGTCTGAACAGCGACGGGTCGCGACAGACGATGGAAGAGATCATGGCGTCGATTCACGGGTGGACCGAAGAATGGAAGGCCGAGCACAACGGCAAGCCGTTTGCCGAACTAGTGCGCATTGGTCAGGCCGTGCGCGCTGACACGATCGCGTTGCTCGCCGAACTGTCCGACGACGACCTGGCCTCGAAGATCCCCGGCGCACCCTGGTCAGACGGCACAGTCGGCGGGATCATGGCGGCCAACGCCGACCACGGCCGGATGCACTACGGCTGGGCCGAAGAAGACCCGGTCGGCGCCGCTCACTCGCACTGACCGTCAGCCGCGAAGTGACTGGGCTGCCAGCCGTCGGCGATTCTGGCGGCCGTCTCGACGTTGCCGTCGAAAAATAATGCGGTAAAGAGTTATATGGAGTTCCTTGGCCACTCATTGGCGGAGTCGGAGTGATTGGTCGCAGCGTGCAGCCACGGTGTATCCAGGTCAGGACATCCACGCGATAAGCGCTGCGGCGACGTCTTCGCCGCAGTCATCTTGCAGGAAATGACCGCCGGGTTCGAATTCCTGATGTGGTTGGCCGGTGGCGCCGGGAACTCGTTCGACGAATTCGTGGTGCAGTTGGCCGAGGACAGGGTCGCCAGGGCATGCCAGCGTGAGGAATGGTTTGGTCCACTGTTCGTAGGTGGCCCAGGCCGCCTTGTTCTCCGCGACGCCGGCGTGTGCAGGGGTGATCGGGACGAGTGTGGGGAACTCGCGGGCGCCGGCCATGTGGGCTTCGTCGGGGAACGGTGCGCGGTATGCATTCATCTCGGCTTCGGTGAGTTCGCGTGCTGCGGTGGCTCGCTGAAGAAGGGTCCCGCAGTCCATGAACGGCATGACCTGTGAGGCGTTGAGCCAGGCATCGAAACCGGGGCCGAGCGGCGCGCCGACGGGGAGTCCGGTGTTGCCGATGGCGACGCGGTCGAAGCGGTCGGATTCTTCGGCGGCGACACGCAGCCCAATGAGGCCACCCCAGTCTTGTGCGAACAGGGTCGCGGATGGCAGGTCGATCGCACCGATGAACGCCTTCATCCAGGCGACGTGGCCGTTGTAGGTGTAGGTCGAACGCTTGACCGGCTTATCGGAGCGCCCGAAGCCGATGAGGTCGGGTGCAATGCAGCGGTAGCCAGCTTCGATGAGCGGCGGGATCATTCGGCGGTAGAGGTAGCTCCATGTCGGTTCGCCATGGAGGAGCAACATGACGGGGCCGTCGGCTGGGCCGGCGTCGACGTATGCCATCCGGAGTCCGTCGACCTCGACAAACTTCGGCTCGTACGCGAAGTCGGTGATGTCAGCGAATCGGTCGTCGGGAGTCCTGAGGTATTCGATTCCGTCGGGTGTGGTCATCGTTGGTTCCATACGATGTCCATCTTGCGCGCTGGCGGCTCGCTGTTACGAAGCGGACTTCGCAGTTCGTCCGCCACACTGTTGTGATGCGAATCGCGTCGTTGCTGCCGTCGGCCACTGAAATCGTCTATGCGCTCGGTCTCGAAGCGGATCTGGCCGGCGTCACGTTCGAATGCGACTTTCCGCCGGACCCACGCGCCGGGCGACCTGTGCTGGTCGGCGGGCTCGACACGCACGGTCTCGAACCGGCCGCAATCGATGCACTCGTTCGAGCCAAGATCGCAGCCGGCAACGACCTCTATCGACTTGATGAGGATGCGTTTCGCGATATCGATCCCACACTCGTGCTCACCCAGGATCTCTGCCGCGTCTGTGCCTTGCCCGCTGGTGAGGCGAGCGCTGCGCTCGACCGGCTTGGCTGCTCGGCCGAGGTGCTCACGCTCGACCCACACACGCTTGATGAGGTGCTGTCGACGATTGTCGCCGTCGGCATCGCCGCAGGTGTCGCGGACCGCGCCGTTGACGTCGTTGGTGGCCTTACTGCTCGCCTCGAAGCCGTGAGCTCCGCGGTGGCAAGCCGACCCAAGCCAAACGTTTTCGTCCTGGAATGGTCCGACCCGCCGTTCATTGCCGGGCACTGGGTGCCTGATCTCGTCACCGCCGCCGGCGGCACCCCGGTCCACGCTGAGCGCGGTGGTCGATCGGTCCCGACCGACTGGGCGACGATCGCGACGGCGGATCCCGACATCGTTGTGGTGTCTCCCTGCGGCTTCAAGCTCGACGCCGCCGCAGAGCAAGCCGCCGCGGTCATCGCGCACCTTCCCGAACGCGCTGCGGTATGGGCCATCGATGCCGACGGGTTGATGGTGCGGCCTGGCCCGCGAGTCGTCGACGGCGTCGAAGCGCTCGCCAGCATCTTCCACCCGGACCTCGTCCCCGAAGCATCGGACACGGCTGTTCGTCGGATCAGGTAGTGCCGCTCCCGACTCACATCGCGGTCGATGACTGCTGCAGTTGCGACCGTCGAGTTGCGCGGCAGTTGGGCGGGAGCTGATCGGGTTCTCTATCGTTTCCCCTGATGCCAGTTGATCTCGACCCCAGCCGCTTCGATTTTCTCGACATCGAGCATCGAGATGACGGTGTGTCGGTTGTGACACTGAACCGCCCGGAGAAGCGCAACGCACTCAACGTCGGCACGATCGATGAGTTGGTTGATTTCTTTTCTGCTGCGCCGCGTGTCGGTGTGAAATCTGTTGTGCTTGCTGGTGCAGGGGATCATTTCTGCGCAGGCCTCGACCTGATCGAACACCACGATGCAGATCGGAGCCCAGCCGACTTCATGCACGTGTGTCTGCGTTGGCACGAGGCGTTCAACAAGATGGAGTACGGCGGCGTTCCGATCATCGCTGCCCTGCAGGGCGCGGTCGTCGGCGGCGGCCTCGAGTTGGCGAGTTCGGCCCACATTCGTGTGATGGACGGCTCGACGTACTTCGCACTCCCGGAGGGGCAGCGCGGCCTGTTCACCGGTGGTGGTGCAACGATTCGGGTTGCGCAACTGGTCGGCAAGGCGAACATGGTCGACATGATGCTGACCGGTCGTGTGCATCAGGGCCAGGCGGCTGTTGACCTCGGGTTGGCGCAGTACATCGAAACGGAGCGCTCGAGCTTCGACAAGGCACTCGAGATTGCGCAGCAGGCAGCGGCGAATCTGCCGCTGACGAACTTTGCGATCTGCTCGGCGATCAGCCACGTGCAGAACATGTCGTCGTTCGACGCGGCTTACGCCGAGTCGGTGGTCGCTGGGGTCGTCAACACGCAGCCCGCCGCCCGCGAACGCCTCGCAGCGTTCGCTGACAAGTCAGCACCCCGAACGCGCCCCAACGCTGAGTAGCGCTCAGCGCCTCTGGTCAACGTCGGCACGTAGCCTCGGCGCATGAGTAATCGGGCACAACGCGCAGCAACCAAGGCCGTTCGTTCGGCGACGGAGTTTGTTGCTGGGCGAGTTGCCTCGAGCGATCGGATGATGAGCGTCGTCTACGACTTGATCAACGGGAGCAATTTCGCTGGCCTCGAGGCGCACGAGGAAATGCTGAGCGACCGTGTTCGTGTCGAGGCGTATCACCGCGGCATTCAACGCAATGTGCAGTCGGGCGACGTCGTGCTCGACCTTGGCACCGGTACCGGTCTGCTTGCGTTCATGGCGAGCAAAGCAGGAGCGAAGAAGGTGTATGCCGTCGAGCATTCCGACTTCATTCAAGTCGCACGAGAGATCGCGACGCACAACGGATTCACCAATATCGAGTTCATCCGGGCAAACAGCCGTGAGTTCACTCCGCCCGAGCCGATCGACGTGGTGCTTCACGAGCAGATGGGTGACGAACTGTTCAACGAGAACATGTTGGAGAACCTGCTCGATCTTCGTGATCGCGTGTTGCGCCCCGGTGGCCGGATTTTGCCGGCGCGGTTCCGGCTGTTCGTCGAACCCATTTCGATGAACGAAGACATGCGGATTCGTCGGTTCTGGAACATCGATCTGCCAGACGGCATCGACCTCAGTGCGAGCGAGCACTCACCCGTCGCTGGTCGTTTCGACACCGGTCGCAACAACCAGTTTTGGCTTCGCCCGCACTCGGTTGCGTCGACGATCGGTGATCCGCAACCGATTCTTGAGTTCGACCTGAACAGCCTCGAATCCCTGGAGTCGTTGCCCACCCGACACATCGTCGAGCGCACAGCGTCGGCGGACGCGATCGTCGATGGCTGCTGCATCTGGTTCGAAGCGCACTTCGACGACGAAACGATGCTGTCGACGTCTCCGCTGGCTCCGGTCACCAGCTGGGGCAATCGCGTCTTCCGCCTCGACAAAGAGGTCGCTCAAGGCGAGACACTGCGCTTTGATGTGCGGCTCGGTCAGCTCGTGGAGCCATCGACCTGGGACGTCGGCACCCTCTGATTGCCCGCCTTACGCTGAGCGCGTGCGACATGGCGATGACGTCAGCCGTTGACGGTGAGGCAGCGCCCAGCTTCCACCGTTGCCGAGCCGGGCGAACGGGTCGGCCAGTAGCGTGCGGTAGTGGACTTGGTCGAGAAGCAGGAGACAACCGGTGGCATCTGGTCTCCCAACTATCTGCCGGTCACGCTTGCGAACCTGACCATCGTCGCCATTGCCGCTTTCGATGGCCTTGCGCTGGTCGCTGCGCTGCCGTCGATCGCTGATGATCTCGGAGGCGTCGCCCTGCTCCCGTGGGTGATCACTGCCTACCTGGCGGCATCTGCGGTGGCGGGCATCATGGCCGGCCCGATCATCGATGCCGTCGGGGTGCGAAGGACGTTTCGGTCCTCCGGTGTGTGGTTCCTGTTTGCGAGCGCGGCTGCCGCGGCGGCTCCGAACATGGAGCTCCTCGTGGCCGCTCGCGCGCTGCAGGGCATCGGCGGCGGCTTGGTGATTTCGGTTGCGTTGACCGCGGTCGGTCTGGCCTATCCGCAACGACTACGCGCAAGAGCGTTCGCCGCGAACTCGATGGTCTGGGGGACGCTGGGTTTTGGTGGTCCGGTGATCACCGCTGGCCTACTCGCCGTTGCAGGGTGGCGAATGATCTTTGTCGTGCAACTGCCGATCACGGCTCTCGCCCTGGCAGCCGGATGGCGGACATTGCCGAGCACCCGCGACAAGCCGCAACGGATTGTCATGGACGGCCGAGGCATCGCGTTGATCGTTGGCCTCGTCGCCGCGTCATTGTTCGCTGTGGCGCAGGTCGGTGTTCGCTGGCCCTTGGCCGCTGTCGGTGCGGCACTGGCCATCGCATTCGGTCGTGCGTTCTGGACCAACTCCGGTCGCGCCGATGGGCCGCTCGTCGAGCGCACCCACATCACGCGGTTCCCACTGAAGCGGATCCATTTGACATCCGGCCTGGTGCTCATTGCTGGCCTGGCTGCTGACAACTACCTCCCGCTCTACATGCAGACCACGCGCGGCCGGTCTGAATCGTTCGCTGCGTTCTCGGTGCTGTTCCTCACCGTCGGGTGGTCGTCAGCAGCGTTCCTCGTCAGTCGGCTGCTCGAACGCTGGCGCGAAGCCGACGCCATCTTGGTCGGATCAATCCTGATGATTCCGGCCGTCATTTGGGCTGGGGTTGGCGTTGCTCTGACGTGGCCGATCCCGGTCATCTTCGGCGCGTTCTATGTCATGGGCGCGGCAATTGGCTTTGTTTCCACGGCGGGGCTCACCTTGCTGCAGGCGAGCGCCGACGATTCCGAGATGGGGCGCGTTAACAGCGCCCATCAGTTCATCCGCACGCTCGGGATCACCTATGGCGTGGCTGTCGGCGGAGCAATTCTGCTGTTCGTTGTCGGCAACCAGATTGGCGACGTTGAGGTTGTGCGCGATGTGCTTGGCGGCGAGGACGTGGTTGCCTCGGGCCCCACACTCGATGCGATCCGAGACGGTCTCGTCTGGGTGCTCGGCTTCAGTGGCGTCGCTGGCCTTGGATGCCTCGCTGCCGCCGTGGTCCTCTGGCGTGCGACGCGACGGCTGGGGCTGCTCGTTGGCGCTGATTCATAATTGATCTGACCTATTGCGTTAGAGTGTTTGAGTGCGCCACGACAGTTCATTGGTGAGTTACGTGACCGAACTCAAGTCACTCCCGGATCAGATCGCTACAGCGATTCGCGAGTCGATTGTGTCGGGCGCGCTGGCAATCGACCAGCGGCTCCCGAACGAGGCCGAGCTGGCTGTGCAGTTCGGCGTGTCGCGCCCAACGGTGCGGGAGGCCCTGAAGCGGCTCGCGGCCAAGAACCTGATCCGGTCGCAGCGAGGGGTGTCAGGCGGCAACTTTGTGACGCTACCGAGCAGTGAACAAGTGCGATCGGATCTGTCGACCACCGCCACGCTCCTCGTGAGCCACGAGGTGTTCTCACTCGCCGAGGTCGCCGAAAGTCGACGCCTGCTCGAAACTCTCTGCGCTCGACTCGCAGCCGAGCGTCGTACAACCGATCACCTCGCCGCCCTGGGAGACGCGCTCAATCGGCAGGCCCGCCCCGACCTCTCCGATGAGGAATTTTGCGACGCCGACGTTGCCTTCCACCGGGTGATCGTGCAGGCGGCCGGGAACCCGGTGCTCGACTACGTCATGGTGTTCGCGCTCGAAGCGTTGCACCCGTCTACGAACCTCGTGATCAACCGGTTCCGCCAGCGCTCAGACGTCTTGGCGCTGCAGCAGGTTCTACTCAATGCGGTCGCGTCCGGCGACCCAGACGCAGCCGAAGCAGCCATTCATGCCCAAATGGATCACCTCGGTGGGATCTACAACGAGGCCCAGGAATGGGTCGAAGCTCGACGCGTCGAACGAGAGCACAGCCATGGCCGAACTGCAGACTGAACACCGCCTGCGCAGGATGCTTGCACCCGAATCGGTTGCGCTCGTGGGCGCGTCGACGGTGCCGAACGTGGCGGGTAACGACATGGTGCTCGAACTGGAGGTTTCGCGGTACCCGGGCCGGGTGTATCCGGTGAACCCGAAGTACGACGAGGTTGAGGGGCGAGAGTGCTTCGACAGCCTTGACACCCTGCCCGAGGTCCCCGACCTGGCGGTGCTCAGCGTGGGCAATACGCGGCTCGAAGAATTGGTCGAGCAGGCCATTGACCTCGGCGTCGGCGGCTTGGTCATCCCGGGTAGCGCACTCTTGCCCGACGACACGGCGAGCAACTCACTGCGGTCCCGGATCCGCAACATGGCAACGGCCGCCAATCTGCCGATCGTCGGCGGAAACTGCATGGGCTTCTACAACGTCGAGAAGTGGTTCCGGGCGTTTCCGTTCAATCGGCCGTATGAGCTCAAAGAAGGCGGCGTCACTCTGATTGCCCAGTCGGGCTCGGTGCTCACCGCCCTGCTGTGGAACGACCAAAAGCTCCGCTTCAACTTGGCGGTCTCGCCGGGTCAGGAACTG
>CALAHA010000219.1 GCA_937891565.1 uncultured Ilumatobacter sp.
GATGATGGTGTCGAAGTCACCAATGTCAGACTTTGTGTTGCCGGGGCCGCCGGGGAAGAGGGTGTCGCCGGTGAAGAGCAGGGGAGTGTTCTCTAACGCGAATGAAATCGACCCGGGTGTGTGGCCCGGGTTGTGGATTGCATGCAACCGGAGTCTGCCGACTTCGATCACCTCGGTGTCATCGAGAAATACGTCGTAGCCGACGTCGGCAAGCATCGGGGCGTCGAGTCTGGTGACGGCAACTTCGTAGCCGGCTTCGCGCATTGCCGGGACGGCCTGGATGTGGTCCCAGTGGCCGTGCGTTTCGAGTACTCGCTTCACACCCAGTGCGTCACAGAGCTCAAGGAGTTGTTCGTGCTCGTTGGCAGCGTCGAGTAATACCGCCTCGCCGGTGGCCTTACAGCGGACGACGAAGACGTTGTTCTCGTAGGGCCCGACCACAACCTTGTGTACCTCGGTGTCGGCATCTGACCAGTGCAGTGTCTTGCTCATCACCCCATTGTGCCAGCCCTTGTGATCGTGATGCTGAGTCACACACTTCTCGACACTCACGTCAGTTCAGGGTCCGGCTGCGCTCGGGCCGGTACTGTGCGGGGCGTGGCACGTCGCACGAAGATCATCGCAACCATCGGGCCGGCATCGGCAGATGAGAAAACGCTCATTGCAATGATGCAGGCAGGCATGAATGTCGCCCGCATCGCGCTGGCGCACACGCCGCTTGCCGAGGCGCTCGAACGCCATCAGCGCATCCGTGATGTCGCCGAACGGCTCGGCCTCAATATCGGCACGATGATCGACCTTCCCGGCTCGAAGATGCGCACCGGTCGTTTCCCGGCTGAGGGCGTCGAATTCTTGGTTGACGACACGGTGACGCTGGTTCCCGGCACCGGCGACAGTACCGCCGAGCAAATCTCGATCGATTACGCGCACCTTGTCGACGACTGTCACGTCGGCGACGAGATCATGGTTGGCGGATCGGTCGTCTTGGCCGTGCAGAAGGTGCACGGCCAGAGCATCACGACCAAGGTCATTTCGAGCGGCCCCCTCAGCGGCCGCGCCGGCGTGCACATCCCGTTCGGTACCACCGTGTACCGGCCGGTCACTGACTTCGACCGGGAGGCCCTTGACAAGTTCGTCGAGGTCGGCGTCGACATGGTCGCGATCTCGGTCAACTCTGGGCGTGATCTTCGTGAGCTTGCTCTCGAACCGCACCCTCGTGGGCCGATGGTCATTGCCAAGATCGAGACCATGGCGGCAGTCGAGAACCTGTCCAGCATCATCGAGGATGCTGCCGGCATCATGGTGGAGCGTGGTGCACTTGGCCTTGAAGCGAACCTCGAAGATCTGCCGCACATTCAAAAGAGCGTCATCCGTGAGTGCATTGCGGGTGGATTGCCGGTGATCACCGCAGCCCAGATGCTCGACTCGATGGCCAAGGCGCAGGCGCCCACCCGCGCCGAGGCAACCGACATTGCAAACGCGGTCTTCGACGGCACGTCAGCCGTCATGCTGTCGGCTGAAACAGCGATTGGAGAACACCCAGTACTCGTCGTGGAGACAATGGCGCGTATTGCTGAACGTTCCGACGACCAGTTCAACCACCAGGCGTGGGCCGAGCGCGTCGCCGCCATCCGTATGGCCGGTCACGAGCACAGCGAAGCGGCAATCACCGATGCGATGACGATCGCTGCTGCTCGTGCCGCCGAAGAACTCAGCGTGCGCGCGTTGCTGTGCATCTCGGCGAGCGGTTTCACTGTTCGTTCAATGGCCCGGTTCCGACCCAGCGCGAAGATCCTCGGGTTCAGCGGTCAGAAGGCGACAGTCCGGCAGCTCGCATCGAGTTGGGGTGTCACCCCGATCTACTTCGAAGGTGGCACGGCTGACTACGAAGAGCGCGTCCGGCTTGCTGTCAATCAGGCACGCCGAGAAGGCCATGTGGCCACGGGCGATCTGATTGGTGTTGTCGCCGGCATTGCGTCGGTCGCGCGGGCGACCGACACGTTCCGCATCATGCGCGTCCCGTAGCTCTCAGCTCAGCTCAGCTCAGCTCAGCTCGACACGACGTCGAAGCCGAGCCCGAGGGCCACGCCAATCTGCGGCGGGTCGAACGTAACGAACCGGCGCGGCTCAGGAAGTCGCTCGGTCGCCGCGAGGTGAATCGCATCGGTGAGTCTGACCGGCTGTGTGCGCGCAAGCGCAGCGGCACGATCGAGGCATCGCTGATCGACCGGAACGACGTGCAGATGGTCCCAGATGCGCCGGACGGCATCTTCGAGATCGAGGCGGACGAAGCGATTGTCCGACAGCCGATCGATTGCGGGGAGTGCTTCGGTGAGCGCCAGTGCTGAAGCAGCCCAGACCGGGTCGCTGGCGAGCGCTGCTTCGGCAACGAGGCGCTGTGGGCCGTCGATTGCAAGCGCAAGCACGGCGCTGGTGTCGAGTACAACGGTCATGTCAACCGCGCAGCTCGCGCAACACCTGGTCGATACGTGAGCCGGCGTGTACCTGGACCGCTTCAGGGGCACGCCACTCGCTGGTGCGGCGCGGTGGCACGACGGCCCCCGCACCGATCAAGCGGTCGAGGTCGGGGGCGTCGGCGTCGAGTGGGCCGAGTTGGGCGACGGGCCGGCCGCCTGTCGTCACCACCGTTCGCTGGCCTGACTGGGCCCGACGAACGGCATCGGTGAGGCCCGAGCGCAGTTCTCTGATGCCGAGGCTCAGGGCGCCACTATCTGGTTCATTTGTGTCCACATGTGTACACAAGCAGATTTGTGAAGCCAGCGCAACCGCGCCATGATCTCTTCCATGAACTTCGCATTCACTGAGGAACAAGAAGAACTCCGCAAGACCGTGCGCGCCTTCCTCGAAGCCAAAAGCTCCGAAGAAGCCGTGCGCGAGCAGATGGAGACCGACAAGGGTTTTGACGACGCAGTCTGGGCCCAGATGGGCGAGCAGATGGGTCTCCAAGGCCTCGTCATCCCCGAAGAATTCGGTGGCTCGGGCTACGGCTTCGTCGAGCTCGGCATCGTGCTTGAAGAGATGGGCCGCAGCCTGCTGTGTGCACCGTTCTTCTCGACCGTCGTGCTGG
>CALAHA010000220.1 GCA_937891565.1 uncultured Ilumatobacter sp.
CCATGGCGGCGTCGGCCATTGCCTGCACATCGGCGAGCTGCGATACATCGGCTTGGACACCAATCGCATCGTGGCCATTTGCTCGCAAGCCAGCCGCTGCCGCTTCGACGCGGTCAGCGTCGATGTCCGACAACACCACCGACATCCCTGCGTCGGTAAATGCCCGGGCCATGCCCAGCCCGATGCCTCCGGCCGCACCGGTGATCACCGCGACCTTGCCGTGCGGTTCGAACACCAAGTTTTCACTCATTGCAATTCCCCATTCTGTCTGGCGGGTCCCCGACCCGATGGCGACGCTAGTTGGCCGCGATGATTGAGGAATGGCCGAAGAGAAGCAAGACAAGTTCGTGATGAACTTCGAGGCGACCGAACGTCCTGGCCGGCCGCCGCAGGAGTACTACGACGAGATCAAGGCGAAGTTCGCCGAGCAACGCGACGTGCGGCTCGGCTACCGCCCACCCGGCACCGACAACTACCGCGACCTCGACGGAGCAATGGCCTACCTCGCCCGCGACCCATACGCCGACGGCTGGGCTGAGCGCGAACCGATCGACGACGCCGCCAACGGCGACGACGTCGACGTGCTGTTCATCGGGGGTGGCTTCTCCGCGCTCCTCACTTCAGCACGCCTGCGCGAAAAGGGTGTCGAGAGCATCCGCATCGTCGAACGTGGCGCCGACGTCGGCGGCACCTGGTATTGGAATCGGTACCCCGGTGTTGCCTGCGATGTTGTTGCCTACGACTACCTGCCGCTGCTCGACGAGATGAACTACGTCCCCTCGCGGCATTACGCCCAGGGGCCCGAGATCTTCGCTCACTGCCAGGCGATCGCGAAGAAGTACGACCTGTACGACCTCGCCGTGTTCCAAACCACGGTCACCGAGACCCTGTGGGACGGCGAAACCCAACGCTGGAACATTACGACCGACCGGGGCGACACAATGCGCGCCAAGTTTGTTGTCTGCGCCAACGGCACGCTCGCCAAGCCACGCCTCGCCCGCATCGACGGCATGGCGCGTTTCCAGGGCCACTCGTTCCACACCTCGCGCTGGGACTACGACTTCACCGGGCCCGACCTCGAGCAACTCGCTGACGTACGGGTTGGCATCATCGGCACCGGTGCGAGCGCCGTACAGATCATCCCGAACCTTGGGAAACACGCCAAGAGCGTCCACGTGTTCCAGCGCACGCCCTCGTCCATCGACATCCGCGACGACTGGGAGACGAGCGACGAGTGGGCTGCCAAACAGGGCAACGGCTGGCAAGCGAAGCGTCGCGCCAAGATCGTGTCCAAGCTACGCGAGCAAGCCGACCGGAAGGGGCAGCTCCGCCACGGCATCACCCGTGAGGAGAAGATCCGCCGGCAAGAGAACAACAACATCGATCAGATGATGCGGATCCACAAACGCATCGACGACACCGTCGACGATCAAGCAACGGCAGACGCTTTGAAGCCGTGGTACATGCTGATGTGTAAGCGGCCCTGCTTCCACAACGACTACCTCCCGACGTTCAACCGGCCGAATGTGCATCTCGTCGACACCCAGGGCCAGGGCATCACCGAAATTGGTGAGCGCGGCCCGATCTTCGACGGCGTCGAGTACGAGGTCGACCTGCTGATCTATGCAACCGGCTTCGAAGTGCAACAGACCGGCATCTACAACCGGATCGTCGGCGAGGGCGACGTTGACCTCAACGAGAAATACGACAGCGGCATTCGGACCCTGCTCGGCATTCACTCGGCAGGCTTCCCGAACATGTTCATCATGGGCGGCTACCAGGCATCGTTCCAGTTCAACCTGACCGACCTGCTGCAGGTGCAAGGCGACCACATCGCCAACTGCATCTCGCACGCCCGCACCGCCGGTGTCGACACGATGGACGTCACCGCCGACTCAGAAGAGTGGTGGGTGCAAGAGGTGATCGCGCATCGCGGCAAGACCACACGCAACCAGGAATGCACCCCCGGTTATTACAACTTTGAAGGTCAAGAGAACCGGCGCCAGGACGGCAACTACAACGGCGGGTTTCCGGCGTACATCGACCACATCGCCGACGTCGAAGCCGAGATGGACGCCCACTTCGTGTTCACCACCGGCTGAACAACAAGACTCGGGCATGGCCGACACTTGGGAACACGTCCGCATTGAGCACCCAGCCGAGCGTGTGGCACGCATCGTGCTTGCCCGGCCCGAAGCCGCGAACGCCCAGAACTATCAAATGCTGTCCGAGCTGAACGAAGCATTTGACGTGGCTTGCCGCGACGGCGACGTGCGGGTGATCGTCCTGGCCGCCGACGGTAAACACTTCTCGGCCGGGCACGATCTGCGCGCCGAACCGGACATGTCCGACATCGACCCCATCGGCACATGGTGCTGTTTCGATGCAGAAGGCGCCGAGGGGTACATGGCGAAAGAAGCTGAGATGTATCTCGGCCTGTGCTGGCGCTGGAGGAACCTCCCGAAGCCGACGATCGCGCAGGTGCAGGGCAAGGTCATCGCCGGCGGCCTGATGTTGATGTGGCCGATGGACCTCGTCGTCTGTAGCGAGGAGGCAACCTTCTCCGACCCGGTCGTCGCATTTGGTGTCAACGGCCACGAGTACTTCACGCATACGTACGAAGCTGGTGCCCGGCTCGCAAAGGAGATGCTGTTCACCGGCCGGGCGATCACTGCCGACGAAGCACTCCGCTGCGGCATGGTCAACACGGTCGTCCCGCTCGACGAACTGGAATCGACCACGTTGGCCATGGCCGTACGCATTGCTCAGCGGCCAATGATCGGCCTGACCCTCGCCAAACAAAGCGTCAACAACAGCCTCGACGCCATGGGGATGTATACATCGATCCAGTCGGCCTTCGGCCTGCACCACGTCGGGCACAACCACAACGCACGCGTGCACGGGATGCTCGTCGACCCAGCAGGCGCGAAGGTCATCCGCGACGAAGCCTGAACCCGGTCTGTTGGCCAACCGCTCTCAGGCCGCAGGCATGCCAGCGTTCTTGTGGGCGTGATTCCGAGCATCGCGGAGGTAGTTCAGAACGAGCACGCTCAGCGCAATCCATTCCGCAAAGAACAGCCAACGCTCACCAATCCAGCCGCCGACCGCCCATGCCAACAGCCCCAACGCAACGAAGGGCAGCAGGATCGCGCCAGCGCGACCGGCCTGCTGTTTGACACGCGTCCACCTCGCCAAGAGGATCCAGCCGGGCAGAATCGGTGCCATCAGCATCCACTTCCGTGGTGACCAGTTCGGAACATCGTCGTCACGCACGGCTTCAAGAAATGCACCGCCCACGAAGAATGCGACGGCAAAAACAAAGTGGAGTGGCCGCGTTCTGCCGACGTGGTCAAACACGATCACGCCCAGCAGGTACGCGCCCATCACGACGTGGATGCGATGGCCTGCGTAGATCCAGCCGTTGACGACAAACAGCATCACGGCAATCGTCAGCGGAATGAAGAAGGCACCCGCTGTGACTACATCGTGGTAGCTGCTAATGCTCTCTCGGGGCGCCACGAGTTCGGCTCGGTCGATCATCTCGGTGATCCACATGATGGCCGGAGCAGACACGCACGCTGCGACCGCCGTGACGTCGAGAGACTGGTACTCCCAGTCGGGGTCGCTATTCAGAAATGCGCTGGTTTCCATCGTCTCTCCCAGGTTCGACCTCCACGAAGTCTTCCACGAAGTCTTCCACGATCGATCGAGCCACCGGACCGAACGACGGCGCTGACCCGACGGATCGCTGCCCGCACCGCCATGCGCGTAGGTTCGCGACATGACCGAACGCATGCCTGCTCTTGCCCTCGTCGCCGTTCCCGGCCGACGCGCCCAGACCGTCGAGTTGGCCGTCGAAATCGAACAGCGCGGTTTCTCCGGGATCTATGGCCCAAGCTTTGGCGACGCGATGGGGCTGTGCCTGTCGATCGCGCACGCCACAAACACGATTCAGTTCGGTACATCAATCCAGCCGATCTATCTGCAGCACCCGGTCGCGCTTGCAACGACGGCGAGCTACCTGCACGAGATCGCAGGTGGTCGGTTCCGGCTCGGCGTCGGTGTCACCCACGGCCCGGTGATCAAGCAGTTGCAGGTCGAGACCGGCAAGCCACTCAGCGACATGCGCAACTACGTCGCCACGATGCGCGACGCCGCCAAGCGCATGGGCGCGCTGCCCGACATCGTGCTTGCCACGCTGCGCGACAAGATGGTCGGGCTGTCGGTCGAGGTTGGCGATGGCGCAGTGTGGGCCAACGCCTCGCGCAGCCGGATGGAGCACTCACTGGGGCTCGTTCCCGACGATCGCCGCGCCGAAGGATTCTGGATTGGCAACATGATTCCGACCGTCATCGATGACGACATCGAGGCGGCGCGGGCTCGCAACCGCAAGACGCTGCAGGGGTATGTTGCGCTCCCGAACTACCGCAACTATTGGATTGACGCGGGCTACGAAGAAGAGATGTCCGCCGTGTCGGTTGCCATCGAAGCCCACGACACAGACGGTGTGGTAGCGGCGATGAGTGATCGATGGCTCGACGACTGCACGCTCTCTGGTTCGGCCAGCCGCGTCCGCGACGGCGTCGAGGCGTGGTTCGACGCCGGTGTCACGTCACCAATCCTCGTTCCGTCATCGACGAGCGGCGGCCAGAACAAGGCATTCTCCGAACTCTTCGACACGTTCAGCAGTTGACACCAAGCGATCATCATCAATCGGGATGGCATTGGAAGCATCCGGGGTTATACCTGGCATGAAGTTGCCCTGGAAGTCCGCACCGAAATCTGACAATGCCGAGCTCCGCGAGCGGCTGAGTACAGAGCAATATCGGGTCACGCAGAAGGGCGGCACCGAGCGGCCCTTCAGCGGCCGCTACCACGACACGAAAGACGACGGTACGTATAGGTGCATCGTCTGTTCTGCCGAGTTGTTTGACAGCGACACCAAGTTCGACTCCGGCACCGGCTGGCCGTCGTTCACCGACGCGATCGACGCAAGCAGTGTGTCACTGCACAAAGACCGCAAATTCGGCATCCTGCGGACTGAGGCGCGCTGCGCCGGCTGCGACGCCCATCTCGGCCACGTGTTTCCCGACGGGCCTGGCCCGAGCGGCGAACGATTTTGCATGAACTCGGCATCGTTGCAGCTCCACAAGGCGACGCACGACCGACCGACCTGAGCCCGGCCCGTGACAGGCAGTCGGCATGAAGACGTCACGTTGAGGAAACACGTCCTTCACGCGGCTGCGCGAGCCTTTCGAGATGATCGTGTCCCACTCCTCATGCGTTGTCGTCGCGCTGGGCCATCCAAGCCTCACCAACTATCTCGCCGAATTCGCCGACCAGCTGCGTGGAGAACGACGGTACTTTGGCCGCTCGGCTGTGCCGAAGCCTTCTCGATCGATGATCGAACGCCTGATGACTCTCGGTTCGGTCAACTTCGGCGTCATGTCTGATGACCAACTCATTGCGATCGCGCGTGTCGACGACTCCTCAGAACTCGATATCGCCGTCCTCGCTGACTGGCGCGGCAACGGCATCGGGTCATTGCTGTTGCGCCACACGATCGAGCGGGCCGAGTTTGTCGGGCACGAACGCATCGTTCTGCACTCGAGCCGAAGGAGTCGTCCGGTCGCTGCGATCGGCCAACGCTCTGACGCGACGGCCGTCGACTACGGCGATGGTCGCGTCGACATCATCTTCGCTCGGCAACACCGACTCGGGCTTGCCTGACCAAGGATCTAGCTGTCAGAGCGCGGCGTCGGCGTGAAGCGCACATTGAGGTGCTTCACACCGGTGACCAGCGGGATGCCTGCAACATCGAGCGGAATTGCGTCGCCGACGACTTCGATGTCGGGCAACCGGGTGAACAGGTCGCGGAAGACCACCGCCAGCTCGCGGCGAGCGAGGTTCGCACCCAGGCAAAAGTGCGGCCCAGGGCCACCGAAACCGAGGTGCGGGTTCGGGCTGCGCAGCACGTCGAAGCGTTCGGGGTCGGCGAACGCCTTCGGGTCACGGTTGCCGGCGCCGTAGAGCATGACGAGCTTGTCGCCCTCGACGAAATCATGGCCAGACATCGTGAGATCGCGCGTGGCCGTACGGCGCATGAACGTGACCGGTGAGGAGTATCGGACGATCTCTTCGACCGCAGTCGGGGTGACTCCAGCAATGTCGTTCTGCCAGATCGCACGCTGCTCAGGATGCTGCGCCAAGAGGTTCATTCCGTGGCTAATAGCCGTGCGAGTCGTGTCGTTGCCGGCGACGGCGAGGAGGATGAAGAACGGGGCGACCTCTTCGGCTGCGAGCATTTCGCCGTCGAGGTCGTTGTGGACGAGCTTCGAGGTGAGGTCGTCGGTGGGGTTTTTGCGCCGCTCTTCTGCCAACCCATTCATCAGTTCGGTGAGCTGGATTCCGGCACCGAAGATGGCCATCATCGGGTCGCCGTCGCCAATGAACTCGGGGTCGCCACCGCTGAGGATCACGTTCGTCGCGTTGAGCACGGTGTCGAACTCGCTGCGCGGGATACCCATCATGTCGCAGATAACAAGCAGCGGGAACGGTTGCGAGAGCGCCTGAACGAGGTCGACTTCGCCCTTTTCGCAGAACCCGTCGATGACCTCGCGCGAAATGTTCTCGACCGAGTCAAGCACGGTCGCGAGATCGGTTGGCGTGAAGGTTTTGGCAACGATTGCCCGCTGACGCTGGTGACGCGGGTTGTCCATGTTGATGAACGAGCCGAAAAATTCGAGGGCCTCGGGCGGCAAGTCGACGATCGAGATGGCGCCTTGTGCCGAACTGAAATCCTTCGCGTTCTTGCTGATCTGAACGATCTCGTCGAACCGAGTCACCGCGAAGAACTCCTCTTCCATCCCGGTCATTTCGTTCACGAACTCAACTTTGCTGAACGGCCCCGATTCGCGGATTGCAATCATCTCGCGCATCCGGTCGTCCAGTGGTTGCGTCCAGAAGGACGGTTCGATCAGGCGCGAAGTCATCAGCGAATCGTAGAACGCCGGCGTCCGCCAGCCGCGTTCGGTGGCGACCTGACGGCAAGCGTCACAACCCGCTCAACCGGACGGACCTGGCGAATGTGCAAGCTGATTGATTCACCACGAGCAATCCGCAGATCGAATCCTCAGAGCGAGTCGGCGAAGCCCTTGATGTCGCGGATCGTGGCGTGCCACACGTCGGGCATGGCATCGAGGAACAGACAGTCGCCGGCGTGGCAGGTGCCGTTGACTGTGCGGCTGACGGCACTCACTCCCGCGTCAAGCAGCTTGCGGTAGTAGACGAGCCCCTCGTCGCGCAGCGGGTCGAGCTGGTTGACCGAGATGACGTGCGGTGGAAGCCCTTCGAGGTCTGAGCTCTCGGCGTGCATCGGCCACGCCAGCGGGTTGGTGTCATCGGCGCCGTCGGGGCTGTAGGTCTTGGCGAGTGCCCCCATGTTCTCGATATTCAAGAAGTAGTTGTCGTTTTCGAAGAGCGAGGCCAGCTCGGCGATTGGCTCGGCGTAGGCATTTGAGATGTACGGGCACTGCGCGTAGACGCCAGCGATGTCGCTGATCCAGCCATCCTGCTTCGCCTTCAGTGCGGTGGCAATCGACAGGTTGCCACCGCCCGACTCGCCCGACATGACGACCTGTGAAACGCCGAGATCATCACGGTTCGCAATGACCCACTGTGTAGCGCTGGCACAGTCGTTGAGACCAGCCGGGAACGGGTGCGGCCCGAGCTTTCCGGCAGCGTTGCGGAACTCGACGCCGACGACGACCATTCCGGTGGCAGCGAGGTCGTCGCGCCAACGGCCGTAGTTGGGATTGGAGGCTTTCAGGATCGCCATGCCGCCGCCATGCGTGTGGACGATGCACGGCAGCAGCCCGTCGACGCCATCGGGGCGGTGGATGTACAGGTTGATCTCGTTGCCATCGACGCCGGTGATTACTTCGGTGCGCGAGCTGATCCCGGTGGTCGGCGGCGTGTTGGAAACAACGAAGTCTCCGAGGGCGTTAAAGCCGGCCTCGGCCTCCATGCAGTAAGCAAGCAATTCCTCGATGGAATTGGCGGCCGTGACAGGCGACGGCGGCGGAGCCACGTCCATCCCGAGCATCGCCATCGCGGCGATCATCCGCGGGTCAGCGCGGGGATCATCCTTAATATCGAGGCTCGGATTTCCAAGTCGGCCAGGAAGGTTCGGTGAAATGGACATGCGCGCCTCTCGATCGTTGAGAGGCGAGCTTCGCATCCGGCAACCAGGTACGACAACTCGGGTCGCCGACTCAGTGGCTACGGTCGAGAGCTACATCATTCCAAGTTCAAGGCGGGCAACGGTGGAGAGGCGCGAAGCGTCCCACGGCGGGTCAAAGACCAGCTTGACGTCAACCGTTTTGACATCGTTGATTGCGGCAACCGCGTCGCGAAGGTCGAGGCGCAAGATGTCGCCCATGCCGCAAAACGGTGCCGTGACCGACATGTCGATGTCGACGTGCCAGCCCCCGTCATCGAGTTCTTCGGCGTCGACGCGATACACCAGACCAAGCTCGACAATGTCGACCGGGATCTCCGGGTCGAAGACGGTCGCGGCCGCTTCCCATACACGGTCGATACTGAACGGCCCGGCGCTTGCAACGGCCTCGACGTCCGGAGCAGCAATGAACCCGAAATCGATCGAATCTTGACGACTCAGACGAGCCATTTCACCGGCGCTGGTGGTGACCGTGGCGGTCGCCCCGAGTGCCTGCAGCAACGTCACCCGATCACCCGCTGGAAGCGTGATTGCCTGACCGGCCGGCACGATGGTGGCGTCGACGGCGCGAGGCAGCGTGAAGCCTTTGGTCTTGCCGACGCTGACGGTCTGATCAGCCATCATCGTGTCCGAGCTGCTGGTTAATCCACGTGCGCACCGATTCGATACTCACTTCGTCAACGACCTGGTCGGCGAAGCCGTTGATCAGCAGCCGGCGAGCCTCGACAGCCGGAATGCCCCGAGAACGCATGTAGTACATCGCTGATTCGTCGAGCTGGCCAACCGTGGCGCCGTGCTTACAGGCAACTTCATCGGCGAGGATCTCGAGCCGTGGCTGAGTGTTGACCTCGGCACGATCGGAGAGAATCAGGTTCTTGTTCGACTGTTCTGCGTCGGTGCCGTCGGCGCCCCGAAGCACGTCGATACCGCCGTTGAATATTCCAGTGCTGGCGTCGTCGAGGACGCCGCGGTAGGTCTGACGACTCGTGCAGTCCTTGGCAGAGTGAACGACGTTGATCTGCTGATCGAGGACTTGGTCACCGAAACCAAAGAACAGGCCCGACAGGTCAGCGTGAGCGCCGGGCCCGGCGAGATGGACGCGGTACGCAACCCGGCCGTACGACGCCCCGAGGTTGAACGAGCGAGCCAGGAACCTGCTGTTGGCTCCCTGCGTGACATCGATGTTGCTGAGGTGCACGTGGCTTGCTGGCACGTTCTGCAGGAGCACGTGCTCGAGAGAAGCATCGTCAGCAACGGTGATGGTCGTGCGGATGTTTGAGCCGCCGAAGTCGGCACCGACACCAATGCGGGTCTCGACGATCGTGGCAGAACTACCCGCGCCCATCTCGATCACCACACCGGTACACGATGCGTTGCGAGTTTCGTCAGGCACCTCGACGTCAACGATGTGAATCGGTACGTCGAGCGTCACGCCAGCGTCGAGTCGCACGACAGCACCGTCGCCGCCGAATGCGAGGTTGAGCGCCATGTAGGCATCGCTGATCTGGCTCTCGACCCGATCGAAATGAACTTCGAGCCGATCAGGTTGTTCCCGACGGGCGTCGAGCAGGCTCGACAGATGGAGACCCGTCGGGCCGGTCATTGTGGAAAGTTCGGTGTTGACGACGCCATTGACCACGACGATGCGGGGACCGTCGAGGGCAGGGATCAGCTCGCTGATGTCGGGGACATTCGTCGTCAGCGCGACCGGTGGCCCGAATGACAACTCAGCGAGCTTTTTGTGGGGCGCGTAGCGCCAGGCCTCGTTACGTCGCGTCGGGTACCCGCTCGACTCCACCCAATCGAGGGCGGCCGCTCGGCCCGTGACTACCGGATCGATCGCCGTTGGCGTCGCTGTCACGACTGTGCTCCGGCAAACGATTGCTCGGCCGCGTCGCCGAGGTCAGTTTCGAAGTCGGCGTAGCCGTTGGCTTCGAGATGCAGGGCCAGCGTGTGGTCACCCGACTTGACGATGCGTCCGTCGACGAGCACGTGGACGAAGTCGGGCTTGATGTAATCGAGCAGCCGTTGGTAGTGAGTGATCACGATCATCGAACGTTCTGGGCTGCGCAGCGCGTTGACACCGCCAGCGATGATTCGCAGCGCATCGATGTCGAGGCCGGAGTCGGTCTCGTCGAGGATTGCGAGGCGCGGTTCCATGATGGCCATCTGGAGAATTTCGTTGCGCTTCTTTTCACCACCGCTGAAACCAGCGTTGACCGAGCGATACAAGAAATCTTCCTTCATCTCGACGAGGTCCATTGCCTTCTTGGACACGTTGAGGAAGTCACGTGCTCCGACTTCGGTCTCGCCGCGCGCTCGCCGCACCGAGTTCAGCGCTGTTCGCAAGAAGTACATGTTGTTCACGCCGGGGATCTCGACCGGGTACTGGAACCCCATAAAGACACCTGCAGCGGCGCGCGCTTCGGGTTCCATATCGAGGAGATCTGCTCCGTCGAGGGTGACTTCGCCAGTGATGTCGTAGCCATCGCGCCCGGCAAGGGTGTGCGCAAACGTGCTCTTGCCCGAGCCGTTCGGGCCCATGATTGCGTGGACTTCGCCCGCGCCGACATCGAGGTTGAGACCGTTGAGGATCTGTTTGTCACCAATGGCGGCGGTGAGGTTGTTGACGTGCAGCATTTAGCCGACACTTCCTTCCAAGCTGATGCTCAACAGACGCTGAGCTTCGACGGCGAACTCCATCGGGAGTTCGTTAAATACTTCGCGGCAAAAGCCGTTGACGATCATCGACATTGCGTCTTCTTCGGTCATACCGCGTTGGCGGCAGTAGTAGAGCTGGTCTTCACCAACCGTTGACGTCGATGCTTCGTGTTCGACCTGGGCGGTCGGGTTCTTCACTTCGATGTACGGAATCGTGTGGGCCCCGCACTCTTTGCCGAGGAGCAACGAATCGCACTGTGTGTAGTTGCGAGCGTTTTCCGCAGAGCGCAGGATCTTGACCAAGCCGCGATACGTGTTTTGACCGCGGGCGGCAGAGATGCCCTTGGAGATGATCGTGCTCGTGGTGTCTTTACCAATGTGAATCATCTTGGTGCCGGTGTCGGCCTGCTGGCGGCGACACGACAGCGCAACGGAGTAGAACTCGCCGATGCTGCGGTCACCCTGCAGAATCACGCTCGGGTATTTCCAGGTGATTGCTGAACCGGTCTCGACCTGCGTCCAAGAGATTTTGGCGTCAGTGTGGGCACGTCCTCGCTTGGTGACGAAGTTGTAGATGCCACCGACCCCGTTCTCGTCACCGGGATACCAGTTTTGCACCGTGGAGTACTTGATCTCGGCACGGTCCTTGGCAACGAGTTCGACAACCGCAGCGTGTAGTTGGTTTTCGTCGCGCTGCGGCGCGGTACATCCTTCGAGGTACGAGACATGGGAATCGTCTTCGGCAACGATCAGCGTGCGCTCGAATTGACCGGTGTTCATCGAGTTGATCCGGAAGTACGTCGACAGCTCCATCGGGCAGCGAACACCCCTCGGGATGTAGCAGAACGAACCGTCGGAGAACACCGCCGAGTTCAATGCAGCGAAGAAGTTGTCGCGCACCGGCACGACGGAGCCGAGGTGCTCACGCACCAGGTCGGGGTAGTCCTTGACCGCCTCGGAGAACGAACAGAAGATTACGCCAGCTTCGAGAAGCGTTGCTTTGAATGTCGTGGTCACCGACACGGAGTCGACGATTGCATCGACCGCGACGTTGCTGAGCATCTTTTGCTCGTGCAGCGGGATGCCGAGCTTGTCAAACATCTCACGAATGTCAGGGTCGACATCATCCATGCTGTCGAGCACAGGCTTCTGCTTCGGTGCCGCCCAGTAGCTGATCGACTCATAGTCGATCGGTGCGATCTCGAGCTTGGCCCAGTCGGGCTCTTCCATTTCGCGCCACGCCGCATAAGCCTTCAGGCGCCATTCGAGAAGCCACTCGGGCTCGTCTTTCTTCGACGAGATGAGTCGGACAACGCTCTCATCGAGGCCCGGCGGGGCAATGTCGGTTTCGAGGTCGGTGCTGAAGCCGTACTCGTAATCGGCCGACGTCAGCTCCTCGATGGTGCGGGTGCTTTCACTCATCAGAAATCGTCACCCTTCGACATCGATGAAGATGCATTCGCCGGGACATTCTTCAGCGGATTCGATGACGCTCTCGAGGCCGCCATCCGGGATACGCGCCATGCCCTCGGCTCCTGCCGGGTTGGCGGTGCCGTCGAACAATTTTTCAGCGCCGAAATTTGAAGCGGTCTCTTTGACATAGAAAAGACCGTCGTCCATTCCGAAAAAGACGTCGGGTGCGATCTCCTCGCAGAGGCCGTCTCCGGTGCAGAGATCCTGATCGATCCAAACCTTCATGGGGGGCTCCTTTCGACTGGCCTACCTCAGGGGCTGACCAGACCTTGTGTGAGCGGAGACTGTGTCGCCGCTGATTGAATTTCTATCGACTTTTGGACAATTTTGCAACATACACCTTGCGCAATTGCGCATAGTGCAACTCGTCGCTATGATTACCCAACATGAAGCATGCCGTTGATCTGTCGCCGACGCAGCGTCATGTGCTCGAAATCCTCAAACGTCACGGCGTAGCGACTCCCGACGAACTCGCAATTGCACTTGAGATTTCATCGAGTGCGGTCCGCCAGCACCTTGGCGCCCTCCGTACTGCTGGGCTGGTCACGTCGCACAAAGATCACGGGCATCCAGGCCGACCGGCAGAGCGGTATCGAGCGACGACGCTCACCGAGCCCCTCTTTGCCACGGCTGCCGAAAGCCTACCTATCGAGCTCCTCGGGCACATGGAAGCCGAAGAGCCAGCCCTCATTGGCCGAGTCTTCGATCGTCGGCGGCACCGAATGGTCGATGTCGCCGAGCGTCGGCTTGCAGGCAAACCCGTCAACGAGCAGGTCGCCATCCTCACCGAACTGCTCGACGAGCAGGGCTACCTCGCCGACTTCGAGGCAGTCGCCGAAGGGCATTTTCGGATCAACCTCCACAACTGCGCCATCTGGGCCGTTGCGAACCAGTATCCGCAGGCCTGCGCCAGCGAACTCGACTACCTCCGCGACTTGATTCCTGAAGCAAATGTCCAACGGATCACCCACAAGACCAGCGGTGCGCACACCTGCGCATACGACATTCATCTCACACCTGATTCCTGACGCCCGCTTCGCACTCGCGAGGTTCAGCGTCGGACCCGGCAGCGCACGGAGCGCGCCGGCAGTCACGCTCGTCCAGCCATGGGATGAACACAAACTGGATGAACACAAACGGGAGCATCACCGGCAGGAAGGCCGACCCTGAGAACCACAAAAGCCCTGGCAAGTCTTGCGACCTACCAGGGCTTCCTAAATGGTGGCGGGGGTAGGATTTGAACCTACGACCTTCGGGTTATGAGCCCGACGAGCTACCGTACTGCTCCACCCCGCGGCGAACAGTGATGTCATGATAGAGCCGTCGTATTGCGAACACAACCGGCCTCTGCAGAACCATGCCGCGAGCACCGCCCTCAGCCGAGCGGGCCCGTGCAGGGTGCTGTCAACACCGCCCCAACAGGCCCTCACCGCCGGGGAACCAGATACGTTGCTTGGGTGACCGCAACGACCCAAACCAGCGCCGACAGCACCGCTGCCAGCGAAACCCCACGCGGTTTACTCGGCGCCGGTATTGCCGTCACCGCATGGTCGACCGGAACAATCCTCGCGAAGTACCTCGATATGGATGCCTTGGCGATCGGTACCTACAGGTTCTTCGTCTTCTTCGTCGGCCTCACCTTCTACATGCGCGCCCGCGGTGTGCCATTCAAGATGCAGATCATCCGTAAGTCGATGTGGGGTGGCATCGCACTCGGCGCCGACATCGTGTTCTTCTTCTCCGCTATCAAGGAAACGAGCGTCGTCAACGCCACGACCATCGGCTCCCTGCAACCAATCTTGGTGGGCGTTGTCGCAGCTCGCTTCTTCGGTGAAAAGATCCGACTGCGCGACGCCCTCTGGTCACTTGTTGCCCTGGCTGGAGCGTTCGTGGTCGTCACCAGTTCGACAAGCAACGACGTCACCAGCTTGCGGGGCGACCTCCTCGCCGTCGCCGCCATGTTCTCGTGGAGCGCTTATTTCATCGCATCGAAGAATTCACGCTCGACAATGACATCGACCGAGTTCACCGCCGGCACCTCGATATGGACGGCAGCAATCTGCCTCGTGATCGGGCTCCCGCTCGGCCAAGACCTCTCGTGGCCGAACGCTTCCAATTGGGGCTGGTTAATCCTCATGATCATCGGCTCGGGCATCGTTGGCCATTCACTGATGAACTGGTCGCTCCAGCGGATTCCGCTCTGGGTCGGTTCGACGTTCACACTCTTCATCCCCGTTGCCTCGGCCACCCTCGCGTGGATCATTCTCGGCGAGGCCGTCACTGCGTTGCAGGGCATCGCGATGGCCTGCGTAATTGGTGCGCTGGCAATGATCGTGCGCGGCCAAACCAAAGCCCGTGTCAAAACTGCAGCAGGCTCAGCTGCATGATTGCCGTTGCGGGTGCCGAACTCCTCGGCTACGCAGCCTCAGCAATCGTCGTCACGTCGCTCACGATGAGTTCGGTCGTCCGCTTACGACTGCTCTCGTTCTGCGGCTCGCTCACGTTTTTCACCTACGGCTTCCTGATCGAGTCGACGCCGATCATGGTGACCAACATCGCCATCGCCGCCATCAACGTCTGGTTCCTGGCCAAAGAGTTCCGCTCCGGCGCCATCGATCTCGGCGTGTCCGACATCCGGGCCGACTCACCGTTCCTCCTCGACTTCATCCGCTTCCACACGAGCGACATTGGCACCTTCCAACCCGACTTTGCAATGCCCGTCGGCGATGACGTCTTGGCCCTTCTCCTTACCCGCGACGGGTTGCCCGCCGGCGTGCTGATCGGGCATCAAAACGGCGACACACTCACCGTCGACCTCGACTATGTGCTCGCCGCCTACCGCGACTCACGGCTCGGCGACTGGCTCTACGGGCGAGGCTCGAACGTGTTCGGCCAACACGGCATCACGCAGCTTCGCGCCGAGGCAACCACCGACATACACGATCGGTACCTGCACCGCATGGGCTTCAAACCAGCGCCAGCCGGCGACCCCGGCGACTTCATTCTCGCTTTGTGAACCGATTCGCCCGACCCGCAGGTAACTATCCAATAACCGGGACCGACTTCATCGCTTCGGCAATGGCCTCGTCAGGCAGTTCGTAATCGACCATGTCGCCCGACAGGTACTTTTCGTAGCTGGCCAAGTCGAGATGGCCGTGCCCGCAGAGCGCAGTGAGGATGACCTTCTCTTCACCGCTTTCCTTGCACGCCAGCGCCTCGCGCACCGCAGCAGCGATGGCGTGGGTGGGCTCGGGAGCCGGGATGATGCCCTCGGCCTTTGCGAAGTCGAGGGCCGCAGCGAAGCACTCACGCTGCGGAATCGAGATCGCCTCAACGAGCCCTTCGTTGTAGACGTGCGAAACGAGCGGCGCCATGCCGTGATAGCGCAGGCCACCCGCATGGATTGGCTCCGGCACGAAGCTGTGGCCAAGCGTGTGCATTTTCATCAACGGTGTCATGCCAGCGCTGTCGCCGAAGTCGTAGCGGTACTCGCCCTTGGTGAGCGTCGGGCATGCCGCCGGCTCCACGCAGCGGATGATCGGGTTCATCCGGCCAGCGAGCTTCTCGCGCAAGAACGGGAACGCCAGACCACCGAAGTTCGAACCGCCACCGGTGCAGCCAACGAGCACGTCAGGCACCTCTTCGACCTTGGCGAGTTGCAACAAGGCCTCTTCACCAATGATCGTCTGATGCATCAACACGTGGTTCAGTACCGAGCCGAGCGCATAGCGGGCGTTGGGGTCTTCCATACACATCGCCACCGCTTCGGAAATGGCGATACCGAGCGAGCCCGTGTGGTCGGGGTTTTCGGCAAGCAGCGACCGGCCGAATTCGGTCAGCTCGGACGGAGACGAGTGCAGGGTGGCGCCCCAGATTTCCATCATCGTCTTGCGGTGCGGCTTCTGCTTAAACGACGCAGCCACCTGCCAGATCTCACACTCCATCCCGTACTGGGCAGTGGCGAAGGCGAGCGCCGAACCCCACTGGCCAGCCCCGGTTTCGGTCGTGAGCTTCGTGATGCCCTCTTGATGGTTGTAGTACGCCTGCGGCACCGCAGTGTTCGGCTTGTGCGAGCCAGCCGGGCTGACGCCCTCGTACTTGTAGTAGATGCGTGCTGGGGTGTCGAGCATTGCTTCGAGGCGCTTCGCACGGAACAACGGACTCGGGCGCCACAGCTTGTAGACGTCAAGAACACCACCGGGAATGTCGATATATCGCTCGGTCGAAACCTCTTGCTCGATGAGCGCCATCGGAAACAGCGGCGCGAAATCTTCGGGACCAGCCGGCTGATGCGTCCCCGGGTGGAGCGCCGGAGGCGGCGGCGTCGGTAGGTCAGCAACGATGTTGTACCACTGCGTCGGCATCTCTGATTCTTCGAGAAGGATCTTGTTTGGAGTTTCTTTGCCAGCCATGACCCAACAGTAGTCAGCTATGTTTCAGAGTGGACCATGGGACTCTTCCGGAAGAAAACCAACGAACCGAATCAGATCGACGTGCTCCGAGCCGAGATCGTCGACCTCAAACAGCGACTCGATGCGTCCGATCAGCAGAAGGCCGAGCTGCTCTCGATGGTCGGCACGGTCGATCAGACGAACTCGTTGCTGTACCAGCGGCTCGATTCGCTCGATGTCGCCGGTGCACAACTCAACCAGCGAGTCGGCGCCGTCGATGATCGAGTCAGCCAGGTCGGCCAGGAGATCGGCGAAGTCGGTCACCGATTCGGTGCAGTCACCGAACTCTCCGGTCAGGTTCGTGCGCTCGCCGACCGGCTCGAGGTCGAGTCGAAGAAGGTTCCGGCGCTCCCACGACCAGACCTGCGCATCGACGCGCTCTTCACCCGCATCGACCAACTCGCTGACTCGATCACCGACCACGACGGACGCATCAATGCCGCACAAGCAGCCTTGAGCAATGCCGACGTTCAGATGGTGCAAGATCAGGTCAGCCAAATGGCCGAGAAGATGTCAGCGCTCGACAACCGAATGAACAAGGTGTCTCTCGAATTGGCCAACCAGTTGACCGAGTTGAGCAACGATCTCGATGTGCTGCTCGATCAGGCCGACGCCGAAAAAACGCCGACAGCCGACGATACGGTCGCCGTGCAAGAACTCGTTGCCGAAGCAATCAGCTCAGTCCAGCGCAGCACCGAAAAGCTCGCTGCCGAACAGGCCCGATACGAGATTCAGTTCCGTGCCGATCTCGCCGAACTGGCCGAGCGCTTCCGCCGCCCGCTGAACTCGAACCAACGATCACCGAATCAGTAGGCGTCGAAACTCACCGCCCGCCCGCCCCGGCAGGGCGGGCGGGGTCAGCCAGCTTCGAGGATGGCGAGTGCCTCAGCGAGGCGAGCACGGGCTTCTTCGACCTTGGCCTGGTACTCGCCCAGGTCACCAATGGCGAGGGCGTCGTCGGCTTCGCCGAAGAGCGAGTCGGCCAGCGTCAACAGCTCTGCAGCATCGACGGGCAACCCAGACACATCAATGCCATCGTCTTCGACCGGGGCGGCCGGAACGACATCGCCGGGTTCGGTTGGCACGCCGAGAACGTCACCGACATCACCTTCGAAGCCGGGGAAGAGCCGTCGGACACCTTCGGTAATCGTGCTCGCCAGCACCGAGTTGTTGCCGTTCGAGACGATGACGAAGCGGAATTCACTGACAGAGCGGACCGTGCCAGTTTCCTGCGGAACTGCGACGTAGTACGGACGCACCCAAATCAGGCCGTCGCCGACGGGAACCAATTGGAGGTCACCGAAGCGCACCTGGGTGCCGCCAGCATCCTGGTTGTCGAGTGTGATGCGGTCGGAGATCTCAGACTGTGATTCGGCGTTGCCAGCCACACGGAGTGGACCGTCAGGAAGGTTGCCGTTGCGTTCCTGCACGACGTACGTCGTCAGCTGTCCGTAGGTATCAGGGTCACTTGAAGCCGTCATATACGACTGCAACTGGGTACGGGTGTCGCCTGTCGAGAACGGTACGAACGGGCGCAGGATGACGAACTCTTCCTTGCGTTCCTCACCGGGCTGACTGGTGTCGAAGACCGTGTAGTACGGGGTGAATCGTTCGGCGTTCGACTCGGTGGCGAACGTGTTGGCGGCTGCAGAAGGAGCCCCAACGACGGTGTCTGAGATCGTCCGCGTGTTGCTCGCCGGCGTTGCGCTCGGGGCCTGGGCCACCGACCATGCGTTGCCGTCGCGCTGGAAGAACAACTTCGGGTCGAGCCGGTACTTCGAGTACACATCGGTCTGGATGCGGAACAGGTCTTCCGGATAACGGAGGTGTTCCCGGATCACCTGAGGCATTTCGTCACCAGAGGTGAACAGGTCAGGGAAGGCGCTCTGCCACGCCTTGAGGATCGGGTCAACGTCATCGACGACGTAGAAGGTGACGTCGCCGGTGTACGCATCGACAACAACCTTGACGCTGTTGCGCACGTAGTTGTCGCTGTTGGACAGCCCGGACTGCGGCGAGCGCTGCACGGCACCAATGGACTGGGCATACGGGTAGCGCGACGAGGTCGTGTAGCCGTCGACCACCCACACTGCTCTACCGTCAACGGCGACCGGGTAGGGGTCAGCATCGTACGACAAGAAGGGTGCGAGCTTGGTGAGGCGGTCGTTGACGTTACGCACCCAGAGCATCTGGGAGTCGGACCGGATTGCACCCGAGCCAACGACGTTGTAGTCGAGGAAGGCGAGGGCAAAGGCCGCTCGACGAGCGAACGAGCTCATTGCCACACCTTGGGTGCCTTCGTACTGGTGGGGCTCGTCGCATTCGCGTTCGCTCGATGCAGAGTTGGCAATGCCGTAGCCACTCATCGTTGGGCTGAAGTACAGCTCGGGGCGATCGAGTTCGAGCGTTCGGTAATCGGGCCGCTGGTTCGACTGGACCTTGCTGGTCGGCGCTGCCACAAGGCCACACCCGCGGGTGTTGATCAGGTGGATGCCCTGCCAACTGCGGTTGGTGACACCACCGAGATCCAGCTCGCGGGCTGCCACGAGGACCTCTTCGACTTCGCCGTCGAATTCGTAGCGGTCAACGTCGAGGTCTTCAATGCTCAAGCCAGCGACTTGGCCTTCGTCGACGAGGAAACGGGTTTCCATTTCGGCCGGGTTGAGGAGGCGCACGTTGGTGAGCGGATCGATGTCGGCCTCGACCTCGGCAGCGGTGAGCGTGCCGAACTGCACTTCGCGGATGCCGACGTCGGTCAGGCCCAATGCCTCGCGGGTCGCATCGACGTTGCGCTCGATGAACGGGGCTTCACGGGTTTCCTGGTTCGGATTGACGACGAGCGACTGGACGATGGCCGGATAGATCACGCCGCCAACGATGGAAACGACCAGCCACAGCGCCGAGGCGAGCAGCGGTAGACGCCATGAATTGGTCTTTATGACCGACAGGTAGAGGACAGCGGTCAGGACGGCAATCAGGATCAGCAGCATGATTGCGGGGATTTGCGCATTGACAACCGAGTAGGTGGCGCCATCGACGATGCCCCGGGTGCTGTTGGTCAGTTCGTAGCGATCCAGCCAGTAATCGCCGGCCTTGAGCACGGCCAGGATGGCCAGAAGGACCGCTAAGTGAGCCTTCGTTGCGTCGCGAATCACCGGGGCCGGCGAGACAAACACGACGCCACCATTAAGGATGTGGGCGGCTGCGGTGAAGAGGAGGACGAGGATGACGGCGACGAACATCCAGTCGAGCAGGAACGTCAAGAACGGCAGCTGGAAGACGTAGAAACCGACGTCGGCGCCGAACTGCGGGTCGGGCGTGCCAAACGATTGGGAGTTTCGGAAAAGCAGCCAAAGCTGCCACTGGGCCACCGCTGGTAGCGCAATTAAGACGGCGAGGATGAGGGCCGAAACGTAACGAACGAGGCGGAGTCGTTTGCCGAACACCTCGTGGAATCGTTCGACGTACGGGTGCACATTGGCCGGGAACGACGAGGGCGCAGTCCGATCTGCGATGTAGAGGTTGACGCAGGCCAGCACCGCAAAGAACAGAAAGAAGACCGCAAAGAGCGTGAACTTTGCGCCGAGGACACCCCAGAAAACGTCACCTCGATTGAGGGCGCCGTGCCACAGGTAGTCAACGTAGAAGCGAGCGATCGCACGCCCAAAGATCAGGACGAACATAAACAGTCCGCCGAGTCCAATCAGGATGCCACGGCCGGTAAACCGGCGTCGTGAGCGATCGACCGGGAGGTCTTGTGAGCGCCGCATTGGCGCCAAGATTATCGGCCGGCAGCCGCCAACAGGCAGCGGCACCCTTGATGAGCGGGGGCAAACACGTCACCGGTCGGGAATCCGTCGCCTGCCGTGATGGCCCCGGCGAGCACATTGTCTTCGCAATCGGGGCACGCCGCGAAGCGCGGATCGGCTTCCCAAACTATGGGCGTGTCAGGCGCAAAACCAGCGAGTACGCCACGTCCGTGGGCCCGACGCAGCACGTCGTCAAGGCTCTCATCGATGTGTTGGGTCTTCCATTCGCGGTACACGGAACGGACCTTTTTGGTGACGACCGCGTTGTCGCCGGCGCCTTCTTCGATGCATCGGGCGAGGCGATCGCGCAACGGCACGACCAGCCACTGCTCGACAGCGCCGTTGGCCACGCTGACTGATTCGGTCACGAGACCCTTGCGCAGCTGGGTTGCGCCAGTTTTCGATGTGGCGCCACCGAGCCGGACGGCGGCCTCGAGGTCGTCGGCGATGGCAGCGGTGTAGCGAGCGACGTGTTCGCTCAATGTTGGAATCATCTCGTCGAGTTCGTGCACCGGCTCGCCGCGACGGAGCGCATCAAGGACGTCGTTCTGCTCGTCGGCCAGCGCTCGCTTCAACTTCTTTGCACTCGACACGATCAGGGGCGTGACAACCTCGTCACGTTCGGCGAAACCAATCGCTGCTGCCTCGATTTCCGACTCGACAGCAACTTCAGCAACTTCAGCAACTTCAGCAACTTCAGCAACTTCAGCAACTTCAATTATTTCAATGTTCTCCTCGTCCGCTGCAGAATCGGTTTTTGCCGGCACGTCGGCCCGGATGCGAGCGAACAAATCGATAACGACATCACGGTCATCGTCGTCGTCCACTTCGTCATCCGCTTCGTCATCATGTCCGCTGTCAGCTTCGGGCTCGGGCTCAGCGACCGGCGCCTCGGTAATCCCGATGTCGTCAATAGCAACGACGGGGACAGCAGCTGTCGCTTCGGGGCGAGCCGAGTTCGCGATCATCACGGGGAGCGGCCCGGTGGTCGGTGTGAGGTTCACGTATTCCTCAGGCTCACCGAGCGGTTCCATCTCAGCAATGACGTCGACAGCCACAAGGCGAGCCCGCTCAAAGGTCTGCATCAGACGTTCACGACCATGGATCAGTTGTTCGATCTGTTCACGTGCTAGTTCGCGACGGCGTGCCAGCTCACTCAGCACGCGCTCGCGGTAGGCGCGGGCTTCGTTGACCATCTCGCGACCCTGGTGCTTGGCCATCGACAGTTCGGCTTCAGCATCGGCCGTCGCGTCGCCACGTCGACGTGATGCCTCAATCTCGGCTTCCTCGCGCACGCGATTGGCTTCGTCACCGGCCTCACTCAGCATCTGTGCTGCTGACTGCTCGGCTTTCTGGCGGATCTCGCTGGCGCTCTCGCGGGCGGTGATGAGGACGCGCATGGCTTCTTCACCGAGCAGCCGGGTCATCGCCTCGTCGTCAACCTGAGCAGCAACACCCGAGTCGAACTGAGCCGCCTGGAGTTCATGTTCGAGAAAGCGCTCGCGCTCACGCATTCGGCCCAGCTCGGCTGCGACCATTCTCAGAAAGTCTTTAACCTCAGCCTGATCGAACCCGCGGCGGGATATGCCAAACGACGCGTCGGCGATGGACGTCGGCGATGATGGGTCGGGGCGCGAAGTCGACATAGCCATACGCCGAAGCTACGCGTCTCAACAACCGTGATGGTGGCAATCAGCTCAGAGTGATGTTGACGGGGACGAGCGGGTCCCCACCCAAGTCTTCCAGCGCCTGAAGCGCCTCGTCGAGCGTGGCCACCGGAATGATCTCGACATCACCATGGCCTGCGTCGTTGAGCTTCTTACGGAGCTCATCTTCGCCTTCGGCTAATTCACGCTGCGAAGCCGGCACCAAGAACACGTCAACATGGTGTTGGTGGACCGCGCTGACCTTCTGCGACAAGCCACCAATTGGCCCGACAGAGCCGTCGAGCGAGATCGTGCCAGTCACGGCGATGTTCCGCCCACCGGTCAACTCGCCATCGGTCAGCTCGTCGATCAGAGCGAGCGTGAACGCCAGACCAGCAGACGGGCCACCGATCCGGCCGGTGTCGATATCGACCTGGAACGGCAACGTGACGACTCGAGTGTCGAACGGACGGAATCCGACGATCGTGCGGGTGGGATCGTCTGGGGACGCAGCCAGTTCGACCGTCACGTCGAGGATCCCCACGTCGGGGCGTCGGATCTTGAGGTCGATCGTGTCGCCCGGCAACTTGCCGTCGAGCACGGCGGAGAGGTCTTCAACCGAGTTCAGCTCCTTGCCTTCAGCTTCGAGAATCGTGTCGGACGGATCAATAGCAAGGTCCGACGGGAAGAACTCGGCGCATAAGCCGTCGTCACCGATCTCACGGCAGAGGACTTCTTCAACGACGACTTCGCCGAGGCTGATCTCGGGTTCGTAGCCAGCGGCGGTGAGGGCGACGAACTGGGCCTCCTGGGATGCCGACCGCATTTGTTGCAACGCTGCTTCACGCCGCTGCGACGCTGTCCGAACACCGAACTTGTCTTCAGTGGTGAGGAGGTCGATCGCAGGGTCACTCCGGCCAGCAAACCACGACAGCAGCGACTGTTCGGGGGCGCTGACCGTCACGAAGAAGAAGTCTCCATTGGTCTCGAACCGTTTGACTTCGTCAGGAAGATCACCAAACACCACACGCTCGTTCACCGACTCGGCCGAGGCCGGGGTCTGCGCAAACGGCGCCGGCTGCATCTCCATCAGGCGACGGTTCTCTTTCTCAGCGACAAGGGTTGCTGGGACCAACGACGCAGCAACAATTCCTGCCAGCGCAACCAAGCCGACGCCGCCGAGCAGCCATCCGAGGCGTCCGAGCCACTTTCCGCCCGGCAACTCAACATCCAAACCGTTGGCCATCGGCGTGCCCGGTGAGGCCAACGCAGTGTTGAGTACAGTGTTGTTTGTTGTGTCGGTCACAGATCTCACCACTCAGGCCGGTTGGATGGTCGGGCTCGCCATAGTGGCGCTGCTGGGGACCGGCTGGAGAAAGACTGCCAGAGCCACGGCCCGAACACCACGCACGGCGCCAGTTGTTCGCAGGAAATGGGTGCCGATCGGCATCGCTGAGACCGTCGTTCCCCTTTACAGGCGTCCAAATGTGCTTCGCCGCGTGTGGGCCGTGGTCGCAAGCTCGGCTCTCGCTGTTGTCATGGGCGCCGTCCTGGCCATCGTCATTGCGTTCGCACTGGCATACGCCGTCATCACCCTGACTGATCTGTTGAAGCAATGACCGGACCGACCCGCAAAGACGTCGCTGTCGCTGGCCATCAGGGCGACATCGGCACCGCCACGGCCGGGCTCGCCAGTGACGACGGCAACATCCGCGCAACAGCATTGGGTGCCCTCGAGCGGCTCGGCGAACTGGCCGACGAAAAGTTGACCGAAGCGTTCAGCGACAACGACCCTCGCGTTCGCCGACGAGCCGCCGAGCTGGCAGCGACGCATCCGTCGGTCGACGTCGTCCCGCTGCTCGCCGATCCCGACGTGAACGTGGTTGAGATGGCGGCGTGGACTACGGGGGAACACGAATCGAATCGACCTGCAGTACTCGATCGCCTATTGGAACTTGCCCAGAACGCTGAGGAGCCGCTCGTCCGTGAGGCCTCCGTGGCCGCGCTCGGGGCAATCGGTGATCCGGCCGCCGTCGACGTCATCATCGCGGCGTGTAGTGACAAGCCCGCAGTGCGCCGCCGCGCCGTCCTCGCCCTGGCCCCCTTCGAGGGCCCAGCAGTCGAAGCCGCCATCGAGCAGGCATTAGTTGACCGCGACTGGCAAGTCAGACAAGCCGCCGAAGACCTACGAAGAGCCCAAGCTCGACCCAACTAAAGCGTGCGTGAGGGCTGCCGCAGGGATCGGGCGATCTGGACCGACTTCAGAATTTGAAGCGGTAGAGGTTTGTGTTGCGGGCTTCGAAGCCGATGCGCTGGTAGAGACGGTTGGCGGCTTCGCGTGACGGCCGGCTGGTGAGACTGACGTCTTTCGCTCCGCGCGCTTTTGCCTCGGCGAGTGCTGCTTCGCTCAGCTTGCGGCCGACTCCGTGACCGCGTGCAGCGTCGTCGACGACGACATCTTCGATCCACGACTTCAGACCGGTCGGGATGCGGTAAAAGGCAAGCGTCAGGCTGCCAACGATCGTTCCGTCGACACGGGCAATGAACAACACCGTGTCGTCGCCGTTCACGACCAGCCCCAATTGATCGGCGTCTGGCGCAGGCGATGACGACGAGAGCTGCGGAACCAGACGGGCGAATGCTGCAATCAACTGGTCGTCGACAACCGTGGCCGTCTCAATTGTTACCGAAGTATCGGCAGCAGCTGCTGCAGTATCGGCATCGTCTGCTGAGGAGTCGTTGAAGTCGCTCACGGTGAAGGGACGGTAGCGTGCAATCCGTGGGGTCCGAGCACGTTCGCTGGCAGAAACAACCGTCATTGACGCGGCCTGTACTGATCGCTGGGTTTACTGGTTGGAATGACGCCGGTGATGCCGCGTCAACCGCCTTACGAACGATGATCGAAGCGTGGGGCGCCGATGCAATCGCCGAGATCGACCCTGAGCCGTTCACCGACTTCGCCACGGTGCGCCCGCAGATCAAACTCGACAACGACAACCATCGCAGCATCGTGTGGCCGACTGTCGGCGTCTGGTCGGTCTCGTTACCAGGCACCGACGTGATCTTGGTGCTCGGCCCCGAACCCGCCCTGCGGTGGCGCACGTTCTCGGAACAGATTCTCAGCCTCTGCGAAACTTTCGGCGTCACTATGGCGATCTCGTTGGGCGCTTTGCTGGCCGACGTCCCGCACTCGCGGCCGGTACCCCTCATCGGAACCGCCACCGACGAAAGTCTCATCGAACGATTCGAGCTCCAACGATCCGAGTACGAAGGGCCGACCGGAATTGTCGGTGTTCTCCACGATCAGTTGCACCGTGCCGGCCTCGCCACTGCATCACTCTGGGCAGCAATTCCCGGTTACGCATCCCAGGTGCCGTCGCCAAAGGCTGCGTCGGCGTTGGTCGAGCGCGCCTGCACCATGATTGGCACTCCCGCACCGCTGCAGTTGCTCGCGGCTAGCGCCGCTGAATACAACGCCCGCGTTGCTGCCTTGATAGGCGATGACGACGACATGGTCGAGTACCTATCGCGCCTCGAAGAGATCGCCGACGACGAACTTGCCACGACCGAACCGGTCGATCCTGAAGGTTTGGTCGACGAAGTCGAACAGTTCCTTCGCGATCAAGACTGAGTCAGGTGCGCCAGATGGGGTCGCGAACGTCGTCGAACGTTGCCGGGGCTTGTACCCCGTTGATGGCGTCGAACGCCATATCGCCCCACCAGCCAACGCCAGCCGTGGCCTCTGGGAACTGCCCTTGGGCGAACCAGCCGACGTCGCCGGTCTCGAGCGGGTGCGGATTGAGCGACCCTCCCGTGGCACGGCAGTGGAACAACAGCATGTACATGCCGAATCGGCTGAAACCCATGCGTTGGCCGTCGACCACGCCGAGCAGGCGGGTGGGCTCGCACTCGATGCCGGTCTCTTCGTGGACTTCTTTGACGGCGACCTCAGCGGGCGAGTAGCCAACATCGGCCCAACCCGTGGGATATAGCCAGACGCCAGAGTCTTTGCGCTGAACCAGCAGCATCTCGCCGTTGTCGTTGCCGACGATGACACCGACTGCGACCTTCGGGGTGACGTAACCGGGCACGCCTTCGCCGATCGACTCGACCCATTCGCCCACGAACTCGTCGCGGGCGGTGTCTGACCTGGAAACGCCTGCAGCCGCAGCCTTGATGTCGCCAGCAACGTGCAACACCTCTTCAAAGCGTTCACGTTCGTACAGGCTTTCGGTGAAGCCCATCCCGGTCCGGGCAATGCCAGCGAGCGTTTCGCTCCAGCGCGCCAGGTCTACTGCCATGTCAGGGCTCACCGCGTCACCTTCGGACTTGTCGCTGCTCACCTGGTGCACGCTACGTCATCGGAACGGGTACAGCAGGTTCGTGCCATCCAGGTCGAAACTCAGGTGGCTGCGTGCAGGATTGCGCGCTGGATTTCTTTGCGATGGAATTTGTCGGTAACGAGCTCCCCCGCCGACGTGCGGACATAGAACGTGTCAACGACCTCAATGCCAATGGTGTCCACCGTGGCATGACGGATGTCGAGGCCAAGCTCGCCGATCGCTTTCGTGATCTGATGAAGAATCCCGATCTTCGTGGCCGCACGAACTTCGATCACCGTGGCGTTGCTCGATGCGTCGTCATGAAACACCACCTTCGGCGGCTCCGGCTGCTGCGCCTGGGTGCGGCGGCGACGCCGATAGGTCTTGGCCCGTTCGACGAGCCGCGACTCGATCGCCAACTGATGAGCGAGTGCACGACCGAGGTCGGTCTTGAGCGTGCGCCAGGCAATCCCATCTTCAGGCAGGATGATGCGGAACTCAGATGCCGCCATGCCCTGCTCGTCGGAGTGCGCCCGAGCTGTGAGTACGTCGAGCCCGTGCAGCGAGAGTACGCCGGCAACCTGGCTGAACGTACCGGCCGAGTCGGGGCTGACAACGGTGATCACGTCGTCCTTGCGATGCATGGCAATCTCGCCGGCCGCCATCAGCATCAGTGTGCTGGCGTCGGGGAACAGGCTCCAGGTGACCTCAGCGACGTTGCCGCCACCGAGCACGTGGCGCACACGAGCCGCCAGTTCGTTGACGAGGTCTTCTTTCCACGAGCCCCATGCCGACGGGCCGGTGGCGAGTGAGTCGGCTTCGGTGAGTGCATGCAATAGATCGAGTCGTTCGACCGAGCCGAGGGATTCCGCCACCTGGTTGATCGTGGCTTCGTCAGTGAGGTCACGGCGAACAGCGACGTCGGGGAGCAGCAGGTGATGCTCGACCATGGCAACAAGCGTGTCGACGTCGGCTGTCGGGAGTCCGAGTTTCGGGCCGACCTGTCGCACGAGCTCCATGCCGACGATCGTGTGATCACCCGGGTAACCCTTGCCGAGATCGTGGAACAGTCCGCCGAGCACGAGGAGGTCGGGTCGGGCAACGCGATCAACGAGTTGCGATGCGTTCGCTGCGGCTTCCCACAGGTGCCGATCAACGGTGAAGCGGTGGTAGGCGTTGCGCTGCGGTTTGGACCGGTTCGGTTCCCACTCGGGAAGCAGCCGGGCGAACAACTCTCGTTGATCGAGCGCTTCGAGTACACGAATCGAACGGTGACCTTCGAGGAGTAGTGCCACAAGTTGGGCAGTGGCGCCCACCGGCCAAATGCCCTTCCACGGTTCGACCTCATCGTGCAGCCTGTCGAGCGTGCTCCGACCAATCCGGCAGTCGTTGCGCGCAGCAGCGACTGCTGCTTGAAGAACGAGCGTGGGGTCCGCAACCGGGTCGGCGCAATCGGCCAATTCGATTTCGCCATTTCGCAGCACGATGCCTGACGAGATGGCACGATCCGGCAGGCGGTCGGCGGTCGCGACCGATCGGCCCCAGTTCTCGTCGACGAGCCACGCAATCGTGCGGCCAGCTGCGGCGATGTCGGTCATCAAGTCGTCAGCATCATTCCAGCCGCCGACTTCAGCCGTCGAGTCTTGATCTTCGAGGCGCAGGACGTCGCCTGGCCGTCCGGTGGAGCAATGGAGCGCGACTCGCGCCCCGAGCAGTACGTCGTAGCAGCGCTCAAGCTCGATGAGATCTTCGGGAAGGATCGACAGCCCACTCTCGTTTGCCCACTTGAGCGAGTGGACGTCGCGCAGGCCGCCGTGACCCAGTTTGAGATCAGGTTCGAGGCGATACGCCACGTCGCCGGCATTGTCTTGGCGTTCGCGCACCCGGGCACGTAGCGCGGCGAGGAATGTGCCGCTTTGCCTGTCCCAGCTGGCGCGGCCCTTGGTCGTCACTTCGTCGGCGAGATCGCGATCGCCGGCGAGGAATCGAGCCGTGAGCAACGCTGTTGCGGAGTCGAGATCTGCAGTGATAATTGTCAACTGTTCCTTGACGGTGCGCACTGCGTGACCGAGCTTGACGCCTGCATCCCACAGCGGATACCAGAGCGCACTCGCCACTGCCTCGACCGTGGGTGCGGTCTTCTTGCCTTTGAGGTCGTGGACGAGGAGCAGATCGAGGTCGCTCCAGGGAGCAAGTTCGCTGCGTCCAAACCCCCCGACGGCGAGCAGCGCGAACCGACCCTTGGCTGGAGCGTGCTCGGCGACTGCTGCGTCGAACAGCGAACGAACCCACTCGTCGGTGATGGCAGCAAGTGACTCGCAGTACGCGGTCCCGCCATTGCGGAGGTCGCCGGGGTGCGCAGCAGCAGCTGCATCGAGGTGGCCCTGCCGGCTACCCGGCAAGAGCGCGCTCATCTGACCTCGCTCGAGCGGTGACTTGCGCAGTTACTGGCGCGACTACCACCCTTGTCGGAGGTGGCTTCGATGGGGAGGTTGCCTTCTAGAGCGTCGATCGTCAGATCATACGCAACTGGTGACAGGCATGCCTGGACGTTCACTGCCGGCCGCCACGGCGCCTTCTTGACATTTTCCAGAAGAAACGTTGCAGGCTTGGTGCCCGACCTGACGGCCTCCACTCTTCTACTGTGCAACCCATGAGCCGTCCAGCGTTGCGCATCGTTGGTGTCGCTTGCGCCATGGCCACCCTTGCTGCTGCGTGCACTGGCGGCGGCGACAGCGAGCCTGCATCCACCGTTCCTGCTCCAACCTCGACGATCACTCCCCAACGTTCGGGGGACGATCAGCTCACGATCGGCCTGCTGCTGCCCTCCTCGGACCCAATCATGGGACAGGGCCTCATCGAGGCGTCGAACATTGCTGTCGAACGAATCAACGCAGCCGGCGGAGTGCTCGGCCGTCCTGTTCGAATCGTCGAACAGAACGAAGGGCTCGGCGACGGCGGCGCGGCTGGTGTTGCAGCGCTCCTGGCAAGTGACCTGCAAATCGACGCCGTAGTTGGCCCGGCATCGTCACTGACGGCCCTGAACGAACTCGACACGCTTGTGTCGGCAGGGGTGATGTCGTGCTCCCCAACGGCAACGGCTTTGGCGCTCGACGACTTCCCCGACAACGAACTCTTTTTCCGCACCGCACCGAGTGACTCCTTGCAAGCACAGGCGATTGCCGACCTGGCGCAACGGACGGGCGTCTCGAGCATCGCCATTGCCCACGTCGACGACATCTACGGCCGACCATTCGCCGGCGCTGTCAGCGACGCTCTGTCCGAAGGCACCCGGACCGTCACCACCTACCCATTCGTGCGCGGCGACGGAATGCTCGAAGACATAGCCCAAGACGTCGTCGAATCAGGGGCACAAGTCGTGGTCGTACTCGCTGGCAGCGATGACGGCACCGCCTTCCTCGAGGCGTTGAGTAAAACCAACTTCGGGTCACTGATCGACGTCATCGTCAACGATCAGTTCCGCGATCCAGCCGGAGCGCAGCGTATTGAAGCACTCGATCCCAGCTTGCGCGATCGTGTCCGTGGAGTGGCTCCCCAAGCTCAGTCGACTGACGAAGACCGGCCGTTCGATCCGCCGGGTCTCTTCGCCGCGAACGCCTTCGACTGCGTCAACTTGATTGCGCTCGCCGTCGACCTGGTCGGAACGGACGATCCGTCGGTGTTTGCCACACAAATTCCGGCGTTGACGACCCGTGGCCGAGTATGCCGATCGTTCGAGGAGTGTCAGAGGCTCCTCGACGAGAGCCTGAACATCAACTACAACGGGCCCGACGGAATCACCGAGTTGCTCGTCGTTGGCCACCCTGCACGGGCCCGCTTCGACGTGTTCGCATTCGATGAGACCGGCCGCGGTGTGTTCGAGCAGTCGATCGTTGCCTCGCGCCTCTAAATCTCCGCCCGCAATTTCACCCTGCAATGGCAGGGGTGCTGAGGGCGTCAGTTCAGAAAATGTTCTCGATGTATTCGAGGTATCCGACGTAGAAGGCACCGAACTCGCCGTAGAGGGCTGAACCCTCATCGAAACGCATCGTGTACACGACTTCTTTGACGACGTCGGGGCTCTTGGCAAACAGCGTGACGCCCCACTCGAAGTCGTCGAGGCCGGTTGAGCCGGAGATGACCTGGGCGACCTTGCCGGCGAACTGACGGCCGCTCTTGCCGTGCTCCATCATCATCTCGTAACGACGCTCGAACGGCGTCGCAAACCAGTTGGCGCCCTGCTCACGCTTCTTGCTCATCGGGTAAAAGCAGAATGCGTTGAGGCCCTCGGGCGGGATAGTCGGGGTGAGCCGACCGCGCAACATCTCTTCGGGCATGCCCTTCGTGTACTCGGAGATCTCGGTGATCGAAACGTAGCTGTCGACGATGTCGAAGCCCGCCTGCTGGAGCCCAGTTTGTAGCCGCCGCAGCGTGCGCCAATCAGCGCAGAGCGCCATGAACGCCACGTCGGACTTGTGTCCAATCATCGCAGCAGTGATCACTTGGCAATCCGCTTCTTCTGCTTCCTTGACCGCAGCGATGATCGCTTCTCGATCGAGGTTCGGGGTCGACTTCCCAAAGAGGTGAACGACGCTGAGACCTTGCTCCATCAACATACAGGCCACGCTACTGGCGAATCGGCGGGCCAGGCTTCGGCCGGACGAACCCGCCGTTCAGTGCAGCTCAGACGAAACCAGACGAGATCAAAGCCGTTCGGGTGCGTAGACGTTGAACGTTGTGCCACGAACGAAGCCCGCAAGCATCAGGTTCGCCCGACGTGCGGCGTCGACAGCCAACGCTGTCGGTGCACTCACCGCGACGACTGCACTGAAACCTCCGGCCCATGCCTTCTGGACCATTTCGATGCTGGCTCGGCCGCTCACGAAAAGCCCGAACTGTTCGTCGCTCTCTGCCGGCAAGGTTTGGGCAGGGTCGAGCAACATCGAACCAATGACCTTGTCGACGGCATTGTGACGGCCGACGTCTTCGCGCATCAGCACAACGTCGCCGGAACGGGTGAACGCTGCAGCGGCGTGGACCGAGCCGGTCCGGGCAAACAGCCCTTGGTCACCGAGCACCCGGTCGGGCATACCTGCAATGACGTCAAGATCGAAAGCTTCGCTGGACGGAATCGGCGCAAGCCGGGCGCAGAGGTCGTCGATCTGTTCGCTTCCGCACCATCCGCAACTGGACGACACGTTGCCGAGGCGTGGCGTCGGTTGAGGGGCACGGCCACCGGTCTCGACTGTGACGATGTTGAGCTCGCTGCCGACTGCGCTCCCGTCGACGCAGTAACGAACGCCGACGATCGAAGCGCCTCCAAGCAACCCTTCCGTATGGCAGAACCCGGCCGCCAACTCGAAGTCGTTACCAGGTGTGCGCATCGTGGTGGCGGTCAGCGTTCCGTCGAGCTGGATCGACATGGGCTCCTCGACGATCAGTTCGTCGGGGGTGCGCTTCGTCTGGCGAGCTTCGCCGAGGCCAGTCACCTTCGTGATGAGCATCCGCTCGGATCGACGACGTGCCATGCGTGCAGGTTACGCGCACGGCACGACCGACAGCGCGACCGACAGCGCGACCGACAGCGCGAGATAGTGGCGACGGACTCGCTGATGCGCGCTGGGCCGGGCTTCATCTCGACGGCATCGTCGACTGATCCAACATTGCGGCTCCGCCAAAACAGGCCGGCTGGAATAGCGTCAGCGACATGAGCAGCCCCACGTCCCGATCGGCACGGCTGCCGCTGTACTTTGGCGGGTTGATGGGTCCGTTCGGCACCGTCGTGATCGTCCCGATGTTCCCTGAGCTCCGGGAGACCTTTGGCGCTTCGTCCGCAGCCGTCAGCTGGGGTTTCACGATCTACATGCTCCCCTTTGCTGCAGCGCTCCTCGTCTCGGGCACGCTCGGCGAACGCTGGGGTCGGCGCCGAACGGTCCGATCGACGTACATACTTTTCTTCGCCGCATCCCTCGCATGTGCCCTGGCACCGAACCTCACAGTCTTCCTCGTCGGGCGCGCGTGTCAAGGCGTCGCCAATGCGTTCATCACGCCCTTGTTGGTCGCCGGGCTCGCCGAGATTGTCGAGCCAGCTGCATTCGGCCGAGCTGTCGGCGTCTACTCGAGCTTCCAAGCTGCCGGGGGTGGTCTCGCACCCGTCATCGGCGGGCTCGCTGCTGACGTCAATTGGCGGTGGGCATTCGTCGGCGTGGCGATCCTGGCAGCCGTCCTGGCAGCCGCTCCCCCGCCCGGGGAACCGCGCGTCGACGCAGCACCGCCAGAATTCCGACCACTCTTGACCAAACGCATGTTGATCTTTGGTGGCGGGGTGTTTTTCGCAGCGGCTGGTCCAATCGGCATCGCCGTCCTGGTTGGCGTCGCAGCGCGCGACGAGTTGGGCCTGTCGGGCGGCGGAGCAGGCCTGTTGCTGATCTGCGGACCGCTTGCCGCGATGATCACTGGTCCGTTCTGGGGCCGGCTACTCGACCACTGGGGCCATCGGCGGAGCAGCCTGGTTGCCACGGCCGCTGCAACAACGGTCGGCGGGCTCCTCGCCCTGGGCACCACACCCGTCTTGCTCGCCATGATCAGCGCGGTCAGCGGTGCACTGATCGGTTTCGTCGTCGTTGTCGTGCAGTCGATGGCGAGCACCATTGTCGACGGCAACCGAGGCGGCGCTCTGTCGTTCGTGCTGGCCTTCCGATTTCTCGGGCACGGCATTGGCCCAGTCGTCTGGATTCCTGTACTTGTGATCAGCGCTCCGTGGGGCCTGATCGGTGCTTCCGCGCTCGGAATCATTACGTTCGCCGCATTCTGGATAGTGACCCAACCAACGAGCACAGCAGCGCATTCCCCGTCCCGACGTGACGCTTCCCCAGCTATACCCGACTAGTTCAGTAGGGATTACCGGTATCGTGTCCTGATGGCAGTGAACGTCCGAATCCCCACCACGATGCGCCCAATCACGGGAGGCGAAAAGCAGGTCGCCCTCGAGCCCGGCTCGCTCTCCGAGGTCATTGCTGCCCTCGAAGCCAAACACCCCGGCATGGGCGAACGCCTCCTCGACGAAGACGGAGCGTTGCGTAAGTTCGTCAACGTATTCGTTGACGACGATGACGTCCGCTACCTCAACGGCCTCGACACCGCAGTCCACGACAACTGGACCGTCAGCATCATTCCTGCTGTCGCCGGCGGCTGATCCAGGTTTCGACTCCACTCCGGTCCGGCGGCAACCGGCGTAAGGTGAGCTATGCGCGTGTTGGCGGCACCTGACAAGTTCAAGGGCACGGCAACCGCTCACGAGGTGGCCCAAGCGATTGGCCATGCGTGCTGGGAACTCGACATCGAATGCGTCGAACTCCCAATGGCCGACGGTGGCGATGGGATTCTCGACGTGCTCGGCGGCGCCAACCGCACTTCGACGGTTACCGGGCCGCTCGGCAATCAGATCGAAGCTGCGTGGCGGTTCCACAAAGAGACTGCTGTCATCGAGATGGCCCGGGCAAGCGGCTTGGTGCTCGCCGGTGGCAAAACCGGCAACGATGCACTCGACGCCACCAGCACAGGCACCGGTGAGCTCATCGACAAGGCGCTCGAACTCGGTGCTAAGCGCATCGTGGTCGGCCTCGGAGGCTCAGCCTCAACCGATGGCGGGTTCGGTGCAATCCGTGCGATCAGTGCGATCTCACGGCTCAAACAAGTTGACCTGCTCATTGCCTGCGACGTACAGACCACATTCACCGACGCGGCGGTTGTCTTTGGACCCCAGAAGGGTGCGTCGCCTGCACAGGTCAAAATGCTCACTCGGCGGCTCGAGCGGCTCGCCCAGATGTTTGTCGAAGACTTCGCTTTTGACGTCACCGCCATCGAAGGCGGCGGCGCCGCTGGCGGCCTCGGCGGCGCACTTGCTGCGATCGGCGGCCGGCTCGTTCCCGGCTTCGAGCTCGTTGCCGACGAACTCAATCTCTACGACGTGCTCCCCACGGTCGATTTGATCATCACCGGCGAGGGACAACTCGACGAGACGAGCTTCGCCGGCAAAGTCGTCGGCGGCATCACCCAACTGGCCAGCGAGTACGCCATACCGGTGGCTGCAATCGTTGGCGTTGCTGATCCTGCTGTTGTCCTCGAGTGGGGCGACCGCATCACGATCGAGTCACTCGTCGATCGATTCGGCGAGGACGTCGCCCTCAATCAGACAAAAGAGAGCATCCAACGCGCAGCAACCCTACTGCTCCGCTCACGCCTCGATCAGTGAATACGAGCAGGCGGGCCCCGATTGCCGACTATTCGCCGGTCTCTTCGGTGGGCGGGTTCGTTGGTGCGATGACGTCGCTGCCGGCCACAGCCGGAGCCGAACCAAGTTCGGCGGATGACCCACCCGCTTCAGCGAGCTGGAGGAGCGTCTTGTCAACCTGATTGCTCCCGAGTACGACGAGCACTCCAGCTTCACCGAGCGAGCCGTTCTCCGTCGGCGCAGGAGTCGAAACAGTGAGCACCGACACGTTGCCAAGTGTCCGACCGACTGATTCGGCGACGGCTTGAGCGGAGGGGTTCGTCGGGTCGAAGTAGACAATGCTGTCGTCGATCGTCTGCCCGGCGTTCACGGGCGTACCCATGTTGTAGCCAGCGATGCCCAGCGTTTCGCTCATGCGGCCAGCAGAACCGCCGACGGTGTTTCCGTTCGCCACCACGACGATGGCGCCATCGGTCACGAGCGCGAGCGGAGCGGTGGTCGCCGGCGCTTCGCTGCTGGTGGTGACGCCGACATCGATGGTGGTCGTCGTGCCGTCAGCCCCGGCGACTTGGCCGGATGGATCGCCTGAACCAGCAACCGAGCTGTCTTCCTGAGTCAAGTTGCGCAGGATCAAAAACCCTGCGATGACTGCAACGACGGCCAGCACGATGCTGAGCGTCGAGCCGACGGGCGAACCGCCGACACCCTGGCGAGGATTCCGGCGAGCCGCTCCTGCGCCTCCACCGACTGCGACATCTTCATTGCTCATGCGTGGGCACCCTTTCCAGAAGCGGATGCGGCGACGCCGTCAATCCGGGCTTTTCGTGCCCGTAAACGAAGCCGCTTGAGTCGACGAACCACGAGCGGATCGTGCTCGACAGCGTCAGGGTTTTCGAGGACGATGATTATCTCAGCATCGTATTCCTCCTGCGAACACTGGAAACGAGCGCGAACGATCTGGTCGCGCGGCTCGTCGTTACTCCACCATGAGCGTTCAAAATCGAGCATGGCGGCATGTCGTTCGCTGAGCATCAACGCACAGACTGCCCGCTCCGCAGCACGAATTACAAGCACCCTGCAAGATATGTTGCTTCGCCATGGCCGAGCATGCGACCAACCGCCCGTTCATGATCGGTGTCGCGGGGGGCAGCAGTTCAGGTAAAACCACGATTTCCGAGCGACTCGTTGAGATGACAGGCGAGGAACATCTCTCTCGAATCGAGCTCGATTCGTACTACCTCGACCGCACAGATCAGCCCTGGGAAGAGCGTGCAAAGGCCAACTATGACCACCCCGACGCCTTCGACTGGCCCCTCCTGAACGACCACCTGGCCGCACTTTCCAACGGCGCATCCGTCGAAGTTCCCATCTACGACTACGCCGACCACAACCGCAGCGGGGAGACCCGCACAGTTCAGCCGAAGAAAATCGTCGTGGTCGACGGCATCCTCGTCCTCTGGGACCGGGCGCTCCGCCAGCGTTTCGACCTCAAGATCTTCGTCGACACCGCACCGGACATTCGCTTCATCCGCCGTCTCACCCGCGACGTCGCCGACCGCGGGCGTACCGTGGAGAGCGTCATCGACCAGTACCTCGAAACTGTACGTCCCGCCCACGAGCGCTTTATCGAGCCAAGCAAGCGCCACGCCGACGTGATCATCCCCGAAGGCGGTCTCAACCGTCCGGCCCTCGAAGTCCTCCTGGCCCGCGTCCGCGAGCTCACCGTCTGATCCGGTCACACTGATCCGGTCACACTGATCCGGTCACACTGATCCGGATGTTCCTGCGAGTTGAGTGTTCTGGCGCATTTGGGTGAGACTCAGGGAATGTCGACGATCTATGACGAGACGCACGAACTGTTCCGGGAAAGCTTCGCGGCCTTCGTCGATGCCGAGATGGTCCCGAAGTACCACGACTGGGAAGCCGCTGGAATCATGGACCGGGAGCTGTACACCGCTGCCGGCAAGCACGGATTTGTCGGCCTGGCTGTTCCCGAGCAGCACGGTGGTGGCGGGACCGACGACTTTCGGTTCAACGCAATTATTGCCGAAGAACTCGCCAAGCGCGGGATCAACGGCGCCGGCCTCGGCCTGACACTCCACAACGACATCGTCACCCCGTATTTCATCGAATACTGCAACGACGAGCAAGCCGATCGCTGGCTGCCAGGGATCGCATCGGGCGAGCTGGTCACAGCAATCGCGATGACCGAGCCCGGCACCGGCTCCGACCTTGCTGGCATCAAGACCACTGCCGTGCGCGACGGCGATGAGTTCGTGCTGAACGGGGCCAAAACATTCATCACCAACGGCATCAACTCCGACCTCGTCGTCGTCGTGTGTATCACCGACCCCGAGGCAGGCCGCGGTGGAATGTCGCTGCTGGTCGTCGAGCGCGGCATGGACGGTTTCGAGCGCGGCCGCAACCTCGACAAGATTGGGCAGAAGTCCGCCGACACCGCCGAACTGTTCTTTTCAGATGTTCGCGTTCCGGCAGCCAATGTCCTCGGAGAGGAGGGCAAGGCAATGGAGTACCTCGCCTTCAACCTCGCTCAAGAGCGGCTGTCGATCGGTATTTTCGGTGTCGCTGC
>CALAHA010000221.1 GCA_937891565.1 uncultured Ilumatobacter sp.
GCCGCCATGCTGTTGTCATGGCGAGCAACTTGCACGTGGCAATCACGGTTCGAGGCGAGCGAAACGGGTTGATCCAGGCCGAAGCGATGGCTCTCACTGGCGGGACGCCAGACGCCGATGGCGTTGCCACCTGTGAACGGATCGACTGGATCGACCGTGCTGCCTATGTCCACCGCGGCGTCCGCCTCATCCTGAGCGCACCCACCATTGAGGAGCTTCGCGACGCCATCGCGGCTCGAGCGAACACCATCCAGTCAGATCGGTTCAGGATCGACGTCCACGACCCGGAGCGCCGATCGCCGCTCGGCCGGATCGAGATCGCCATCTTGCTCGCGGATGCGCTCCAGGAGTTCCCCGACCTCGGCAACCCGTTGCATCACTTCCTGGTCATTGTTGGGGAGCACAACCTGATGTTCGGAGAGATCGAGGCCGAGAGCGCAGCCTCGTATCGATTGCACGACAACAAGCCGTGGACAACGTCGTCGTCGCTCGATGGACGGTTCTCCCGAGCACTCATCAACCTGGTGCCGGACGCACTGTCAATTCTTGACCCTTGCTGCGGGGCCGGCTCAATCGTGGTCGAAGCAGCATCACTTGGCATCGAGGCGTTCGGTGTCGACTGGAAGCCGGCACTGGCCGGGATGACGCACGAGAATCTCGCCCACTTCGGCTATCCCGGCACTGTTGTTCAGGCCGACTCCCGCAGCCACGTCCAGTACGCCGACGCCATCGTCACCGATCTGCCCTACGGCCATGCGATCAACGCCGACGAAGGTGTCATCCGGGCCATTCTCGAACAATGCGCCAGCCTCGCTCCGCGTGCCGTGTTCGTCGCTCCAACCGATATCACCGCATGGCTGGCCAACACCGGCTACGCCAACATCGAGGTGCACACCGTGATGAAGCGGCGCGGCTTCACCCGCTGGGTGCACGTTGCCGACAGCACCGTGGCGTGATCACAACTCACTCCCGCAGACGTCGCAGGAAACGAGCGCCAAGCCAGTCGGCCACGTGTTGGGTCGCCTCGGGTCGGTCTCCCTCGAGAAAGTGCGTGGTGTCGGTAAGTTTCACCCCGCTCAACAAGCGAAACCGCGTACTCAACCAGCCACGAGCGGTCATCGTGCACGCCAACCCGCGGCGGCCGTCATCCCCATCGAACGGATCCGGCAAGGCCAACAGGGAGCCCATTGCTCGGTCATCAGAGTCGATCGTTAGATCGAGGTAAACGGGGTCGCCGAGGGTGCAATAAACGGTCAGGTACTTCGTGTAGACGGCTCGACGGTAGGTGGTCGAAGGCAGCGCCCGACCCCGACGAGTTAGTTGCCGGGCCGACTGGTTAATTCGACGGTGACGTCGACGGGTACGCCTTCGCGAACGAGGGTGACCGTAACGCTGTCGCCAGCTTCCTTGTCGCGGATAGCAGCGATCACGCCAGCCGAGCCATCTGTGGCGGCACCGTCGACAGCGACAATGAGGTCGCCAGTCAGTACCCCGGCACCTGCAGCCGGAGTCCCCGCTTCAACGCCAGTGACGAACACACCTTGGCCGCCATCGCGTCGGTCCTCGAGGCCGACCCCGAAGTACGCCTCGTTCCGTTCGGCACCATCGGCCTGCGCCCGAAGCGCCTCGATGATCGGGAGCGCCTCGGTGACTGAGATCGCGAATCCAACGTTGGTCGCCGACGTTGTGGCGGTGTCACGGGCAACGGCGGTATTGATCCCAATAACCTCGCCAGCGGCGTTGACGAGCGGACCACCAGAGTTGCCAGATGAGATGGCTGCGTCTGTCTGGATAAGGCCGTCGAGGAAAACGTCGGCCTGTGAGATCGTTCGATCGAGAGCGGACACGATGCCGAGGGTGACCGATGGCGCTCCATCGAGCCCCAATGCGAAGCCGATGGCCAGGGCTTCGTCGCCGAGGCGAACACTTCCGGGGTCCGCAAATGTTGCCGCTTGAAACCCGTCACCGCTCATCCGCAGCAGTGCGAGGTCGTTCCCGCGATCCGACGCCAACAGACTTACCGATCGCGGTTCGGTCTCACCTGACAGACGGACTCGGATCTCGGTGGCGCCTTCGACCACGTGTGCATTCGTCAAAATTTCGCCCTGTGAAGAGATGATCACACCGGTACCCAGTGACGTGCCGCCACCAACGTCGGCACTGATCGTGACGACAGTCGGGGCGACGAACTTGGCGACTTCGGCAACGTTGACACGGGCTTCGATGGCATCGCGTGGTTCAGCAATCCGCATTGCTTCGTCACTGGCTCGCGTCGGAGGTTGGTCCAGCCAGGTCGAGATCTGACTGCCCAAAAGTGCTCCGGACAGCCCGGCGACCCAGGCAACGGCACCAACAACGCCAACAAAGATAAACCGCCGACGCGGGCGATGCCGATGGTTCGGTGGCGCAGGAGGCAGCGGCGTTGAGCCCTGCCGGGGTGGGGGAAGGAACATCGGTGGCTGAGTGGCCATGGCATCTGTCTATCGGGAGCAAGCGGTACGGGCTGGATCGAGCAACGAGGTTCACACCTGTTTCACAACTGAGATTGTACAACTCGGCCTCACGTCAGCTGTTGAGCCTGCCCCCGCTGCGCAGCAGAAAACGACAACGGCGGCGCACCTCACCCCAAAGATTGGAGGAAGTGCGCCGCCGTCGTGCGGTCCGTCAGACCGTCACTCAGGAGAGTGATCAGCCGTTTTGAATTTTGATTTCGATGTCGACGCCAGCCGGCAGCTCAATGCGCTGGAGGCTGTCGATCGTTTTGGCGTTCGGACCAACGATGTCGATGAGACGCTTGTGGACCCGGATCTCGAAGTGCTCACGAGAGTCCTTGTCGACATGCGGCCCCTTAATCACCGTGTAGCGATGCTTCGCAGTCGGCAACGGAATCGGGCCACGGACGGTGGCGTCGGTACGGGTGACTGTTTCGACGATCTTCTTTGTCGACTGGTCGATGATCTCGTGGTCAAATGCCTTGAGACGGATGCGGATGCTCTGTGCCATGGTGAATCAGCTCACTTCAGGATCTTAATGACGCGGCCGGCACCAACAGTGCGGCCACCTTCACGGATGGCAAAGCGAA